>JACDAY010000263.1 GCA_013695195.1 Blastocatellia bacterium
TTCTTGTATCCTCTGCCTCCCCTGAACCATTGGACTGTTCGGCGGCATCACCCGCGCGCCTTCAGCATACATGTCAGCAATTCTTGCCGCGTCACCTCTGCTAAATGTTTCAACGAACTTCTTATTAGCGGCTTCAATGGTACTACGAATGTTGCCGTCCGAAGTCTTGTTGCCTTTTGTCTGGCCTAGTGAAAAGGGGGCTGCCACAATCAATATAACTAGCGCTAAAAAGATTCGATTCATTGTCGGTCTCCTTCAGAAGAATGGTTAAGGCAAGGTATTTTACATCTGCAATAAAATCAGGTCAACAACTACCATGAAATTTTGTGACCGACGACTCCTTCGAACTAGCTAGTTATTATACCGCAAACTTGCGGCATAAACTCGAATACAGACAAAATACCGCAAAGTGTCTCAAAAACGGTCATTTTTGAGACAAAGACTACGTACAGCACCACAAAATTAGGACAATACTCAGATTATTAATTTGTCTGCTCTTATTATTTTGTCGCGAAAACAGACCAATAGCTTTTTTATATTTTTAAGGGCAGTCCCATTCCCCCGCGAAACAGTAACACATCTAAAGCACAACTTTAAATATCAAGACCTAATTATTGACAGTAATATTTTTAACAAAGCTCCAGTCGCCGCTTGGACTAACTGAAATATTGCCAACTCGTTTATTTGCGACCACCATATTGGCAGGATACCAAAGTGGGAACAAAGGCAGATCGCTGCTTATCAGTTCCCATGCTCTAATATAAAGCTCTTTCGCGCGGTTTCGGTCGGTTTCGTTTATAGCCTGGTCGATTATTTCATCCACCTCTGATTTGCTGTATCGGGAACGATTGCAGCAAGGTACGTTTGCTCCCGGAATTCTTTCAGTAGTGAACAGATCCTTAAAAAAAATCGGGTCCTGATTGCCGCCGATCCAAACGCCGGTGTTTAATTGAAATTGCCCTTGAGCAAGCTGCTTGCGGAGTGTGCCCGGATCGAGCGTCTCAATTTCTACATTCAATCCAATGTCCTTTAATGAATTTTGAATGGCCTGGGCATATTGGCCGAATGCGGCATTGCTGGCAGCATATTTAAACTTGATCGGTACGTTCTTATATCCGGCTTCTTTCAAAAGCTGCCTCGCCTTGGCCGGATCGTATCTATATTCCGTACCCGGGGAATAGGCCCACGATTGCGTAGGCAGGACTGAATGCGCGATCTTTGCCTGTCCCAACAAAAGCTCTTTTATTATCTTTTCACGGTCAATAGCGTAGCCTATCGCCTGTCGGACTTTCACATTATCCAGAGGCGGAGACTGTGTGTTAAGTCCAATATATTGGATATTCGATCCCTCGAATTGTTCAACTTTCAGATTCGAGAGATTGCCTAAGGATACCAGCGTGTCTGGCGGCAGATTTGAAGGCAGCGGAGCAATATCAACACCGCCGGTTTGTAATTCCGCCTGCAGGGCGCTCGCATCCGTTACGGTTTTAATGCGTATTTTCGGAACCTTTGGTGCGCCTTCGAAGTAATCGGCGTGAGCCTGCAGTTCGACAACATTCTGTGATTGATCAAAACCTACAAACTTAAACGGCCCGGAACCTACCGGTTGGTTCGTTTGTTGTCCGGCCGTGCCTTCAGGAATTATCGGGATAGCAACGAGATTGGACAGGAGCTGGTTTTTCAAAGCCGGGCGTCCGACAACGAACACGACAGTCTTCGGATCGGGCGTTTCGAGCGATAAAATATGCGGTACGCGTGTTCCATCGACGGTATCGAAAAATGCTCCGGCCTTGTATCCGTTACTTTTAAAGAGTTCATCGAAGGTATATTTCACGTCGGCAGATGTAAAGTCTTTTCCATTGTGAAATTTCACGCCCTCGCGAAGTGTAAAAGTGATAGTTTTGCCGTCTTCTGAAGGGTTGATTTCCGAAGCCAATTCGCCGACATAATCAAAGTTTTGGTCCTTTTTCACCAGCGAATTAAAAAGTAAGTTTCTGACTCTTTCCGCTGCTGAATCCGATGCGGTAGTCGTAAGCGTGTCAAGTGTGGAAAAGCTGTCGGGCAGGGCGATCGTTACAAACTCGGTCTGAGCGCGTCTGCAGGACAGTGAAGCGATAAGGACGAAACCACAAACGAAAGTTAATAATTTGTTCAAAATAATGAATCCTCCGTGCCTTTAATTCAAGCGGTTATTAAGTGCTGTAATTTCTGTAGATAATTGTTGCAGCCGATTTTCGTCAAACCTCAATGGCGGAGACAACTTTGATTTGGCCGACGCGATCCGTTCTAGCGATTGATCGATTCGCTCAATAGAGATTCTTCCGGTATCGACCGCTTCAGTTACAGCTTTGTAGCCTTCGTAAATAGAATCGACGCCGGCACATATCGAGATCATATCTTCGCCTGCGAGGATCGCAAGTACACATGCTTCGCCGATCCCGTAATTTTTCAAGATGGCTCCCATTTCCAGATCGTCAGTCAAAACCAAACCTTCGTAACCAAGCTCATGTCTTAATAATTTTGTGACGATATTGAAACTGAGAGAAGAGGGTAAAAGTTTGCCATTTTGACCGGCTTCCTGCAAGCTGTGCTGTGGATAAACGGCATGAGCGACCATTACGGCAGCTACTTTTTGCTCGTTCAAAAGCCTGCAATAAGGAAACAGATCGATCTGATCGAGTTCGTTACTCGATAATTCAACACTTGGAAGTTCCTCGTGGGAATCGACAATTGAACCGCCCAAACCGGGAAAGTGTTTTAAACAACCGATACAGCCATTTTCCTGCATTACGCGAAGAAATTCGCCTGCAAGCTCAACAACATCGGGTGCCGAGCTGCCGAAAGTTCTAGAATGGAGACCATTCGATGCGGTAGACCTTGTCGAATCTATAACATCTACTACCGGCGCAAAATTCATATTAAAACCGAGAATTCTGACGGCTTCGGCGATAATCGATGCAAACCGGGCGGAATCATCCGCGGTTCTGATCTTGTCCGGAGCAGGCATTGGCGACATAATGCGTCTTAGGCGGTCGACGAGTCCGCCTTCCTGATCCAGACTTAAAAACGGCTCAATGGTGGAGTTTTTGCGTATTTCATCCAGCAAACTTCGCGTTTGTTCCTGCTCCCGAATATTTCTGGAAAACAGGCAAACGCCGCCAGGCGAAATCTCCGAGAGCAAATCGTTTGTCAGCGAATCGGCCTGCGGGCCGGGAATCCCAATAAAAAATAGTTGGCCGATCTTCTCTTTTATTGAGAGGGAAGCGAAATCTTTTAAAAGCATATTGACTGCAAGTTAAAGTTGATTATGAATTGTCTGTAGACCGACAGTTAAAGAATTACTTCAACCAACGATCAGTAATTATCGTTACACTAGTTTTCCTTTAATATTGTTTACAATTTCGTTTCGTCGGGAGACATTGCTTCGATGTCTGCCTCCCTCAATTCGTTAACCGCGTTCTCGTTAGAGACGGCAAAAAGAGAAGCCTGGGAAATAGATTGCCGGGCCGCTGCCGCTGCCAGACCTGTAGTTTTTTCATCCGCAAAAACCGCAAGCTCATATTTTTCGAGCCTTGCAAGCACATCTTTAGCTCGTTCGATCACCATCTGCGGCAATCCGGCGAGACGGGCGACGGCAATTCCGTAGGATTTTGACGCTTTACCTTTTATTAATTTATGCAGAAAAACGACCTCGCCGTCCTTTTCCGTGGCGGAGATTTGATAATTTCGCCCGCCGGGTAAACTCTCGGCCAATTCGGTCAACTCGTGGTAATGGGTGGCAAAAATCGTTTTTGCCGAATGATCGGGAGAGTTGTGCAGATATTCGGCGACCGCCCAGGCGATGGAAAGCCCGTCAAAAGTCGAGGTTCCGCGCCCTATCTCATCGAGCAGGATCAGGCTGCGGGGCGTTGCATTGTGAAGTATTGCGGCGGTCTCTGTCATTTCGACCATGAAGGTCGACCGTCCGGACGCGAGATCGTCGGATGCTCCGACGCGAGTCCAGATACGGTCGATTATGGGGAGCCGAGCCGAGCTTGCGGGAACAAAAGAGCCGATCTGTGCAAGAATCTGGATTAAAGCTGTCTGCCTGAGAATGGTCGATTTGCCGCCCATATTCGCCCCTGTAACGATCAAAAGGCGATCTGTCGAATTATTCAAATAAATGTCGTTTGGAATAAACGAATCATTTAAAAATGCCTCAACTACGGGGTGCCGGCCGTTCTTTATTTCTATTTCATCACCATCATGAAGCACAGGGCTTACATAATTTCTTCGCATAGCCGTTTCGGCCAGAGCGGCCAAAGCGTCGAGCGTTGCCAAAGCCCGTGCCGTCGACTGCAGTTTTTGGGTTTCTTCACGGACTTTTGTCCTGACGTCCTGAAACAGTTCACTTTCGAGCTGCAAAATTTTCTCGTCTGCGCCGAAGATTTTTTCTTCCCATTCCTTCAATTGCGGGGTTGTGTACCGCTCGGCGTTGGTTAGCGTCTGTCTGCGCTGATAATCGTCCGGCACACGCGACAAATTTCCCTTCGAAATCTCAATGTAGTACCCGAACACGTTGTTAAACCGCACCTTCAGATTGCCTATGCCGGTTCTGGTCTTTTCAAGTTCCTCGAATTTGGCAATCGTTTGTTTCGCCGAACGGGAAATGTCCCGTAGCTCGTCAAGTTCGTCACTAAAACCGTTTCTGATCGTACCGCCGTCGCTAAGGTTCAACGGTGGGCTTTCGGCAATTGCACGATGAATCAGATCGCGGATTTCAGGCATTTCAAAGATGTTTTCGGAAAGCACCTGAAGCAAAAGCGATTTTGCATCGGAAATCGAGTCATTTATACCAGGCGTTTGTGAGATCGAAAGATTTAGCGCGATCAGGTCTCGTGCTGAAGCCGTACCGAGATTCAACCTGCCGACAAGACGCTCCAGATCTGAGACTTCCTTTAATAAAAACCGGATTTTGTCCCGAAGTATCGAATCGGTCAGTTCCGTTACGGCGGAAAGGCGAGTTTGGATCTCGCTTCTTTTTATCGACGGACGAAGCAGCCAGGAATGGAGGAGTCGGGCGCCCATGCCTGTAATTGTTTCGTCAATTACGCTCAACAGAACACGTTTGCCTGACTCGCCGCGCGATTGAACAACCTCTAGATTTCGCAGCGTTATCGCGTCTAAAATCATGCAATCGCTCGATTCAAAATAGCTGATCGATGAAATATGGCCGGCGGAAGCTTTTTGAGTATGGTGTGCATATCGTAAACAGGCTCCGGCCGCTCGTACGGCTTCGATTTTTCCGGATAATCCGAAACCAGATATCTCTTTGGCATTAAATTGCCTGCGAAGAAGTTCTTCGCAATCGCGCTCATGAAATAACGAATCTTCCAAAGGGGTGAGAGCTAGCGTCGAACCGGTAGAATTCGACGACGCACGATGATTTCCTGAGTTTTGACTTGAAAACAGATCGGCGGCCCCATTTGAGCCAAAATATTGTCGAACAATTTTTTCAAAAGTTTCGGGAAAGAGAAGTTCCTTCGGCGAGTAGCTGTCGAGAAGTTCAACTAGTTTTAACCAGGAATCGGGGCCGGAAAACTGTGTCGCGGAAAATTCGCCGGTCGATAGTTCGAGAAATGCTGTACCGAGTGTTTCGCCCGTTCCGCTTATTGCCGACAGATAAGTGGATGTTTTTGATTCTATCAATTGCGGATCGATCGCGGTTCCCGGAGTAATGACGCGAACGACTTCGCGTCTTACCAGTTTCGTGGCTTTGGACGCCGCTTCAGCCTGCTCGCAAATCGCGACTCTATAACCTTTCTTTACGAGGCGGGCGATATATCCGGCAGCGGCATGATGAGGCACGCCGCACATTGGAATCGGGTTCTTCGAATCCTTTTGCCGCGCGGTCAGAGTAATCTCCAACTCTCTGGCCCCGGTTATCGCATCTTCGTTAAAAAGCTCGTAAAAATCACCAAGCCGAAACATCAGCAGTGTGCCGGGATAGAGTTTTTTGATCTCGAGATATTGCCGAAGCATCGGCGTCACGTCTTGCATAAGGGATTTCGCGCCGTGAGACGCGTTTCAAAGTTTACAGAAAAGGCTCAAACTTTCAAATCGATGGTTTTCAAAATCTCTCCAATTTGATAAACTTGTCGCTTCGTGTGTAATGCGTCATTTTTATCGGATTTAGCAAACAACGTTTACAGAAGTGAAGCAATCAAAGGGCTTAAATACCGGCTTTTCTTCCAAAAGCAGCGAGTCTAAGATTATGAAAACCAAAATAAGTTTTACGGCAATCTGCCTTTTTGCATTATTGTGCGCAATTAACGTCGACGCGCAAATTGTGGATTCAACAAAAGCCGCCGGTCAGAAGGGAGAAAAGAATGAGGATGTTCAGCCTGTGTCTTTCCCTGTAAATCAAAGAAAAGATGAGAGATATCGCATAGGTTTTCAGGATACGCTTGATATTCAGATTCATCGACATCCTGAACTCGCTCAACGCGTAAGTGTTAACTCGAACGGCACTATTAATTTATTTCGGATTCCCACACCTATTCTTGCGGTATGTAAGACCGAAGAGGAACTCGGGAATGACGTGGAGGCTGCCTACCGCAAGGATTACTTGAGAAATCCCGAAGTTAAAGTCGTTGCGGCAGAGCAGCGGTCGCAGGCATACGCCGTGATCGGTGCGGTCGAAAAACCGGGAAGTTATTTTATAAATAGGCGTGTCCATTTACTTGAGCTCCTGGCCCAGGCCGGCGGGCCGTCCAAAGAAGCAGGGTCCAGAGTTCTTGTTGCCCGAACCGGCAGCACTTCAAGCTGTAAAATGAATGAGGCTCAGACGCCGGAGTCCGAAGAAGTCTCTTTGCTGGATTTCAAAATAGCCGATGTATTGGAAGCAAAACAAAATCTCTTAATGCAGCCCGGGGATATCGTATCAGTACTCGACGCGGATGTGGTTTACGTTTACGGCAACGTCATAAAGCAGGGACAGGTAATTATCAAGGAACCGATCACTCTGACTCAGGCGCTGGCATCAGCCGAGGGCCTTAAACCCTCGACGAAGAAAGGCAGAGTAAGAGTTTTACGTCAAAAACCTGGAAGCCTTGAACGAGAAGAATTCGCGTACGATCTCAACGAAATCGACAAAGGCAAAGTCAATGACCCGTACCTGGAGCCGAACGACATTGTCGCCGTATCAGAGGATCGAGTCAAAAGCATATTAAATGGAATTAGAGAAAGCATTACACAGGGTATTCCAACTATTCTCTACCGATTCCCCTAAAATCACCATCTATGCAAGAAAGTCGTGAAATAATTCAGAAAAGCGTAAAAGAACCGCTCGATTTCGAGCGCCAATTCGAGCCGCAGATAGTAGCGGGCACTGGCCGTTATCCGGCTTATAAAGACGTGAACGCCCAGGATGGCTTCCAGCTTTTAGAATATTGGCGAGCGGTACGGAAGCGAATTTGGCTTGTGATCGGGATCGCCGTCCTTATTACAACCCTGGTTGCGATCTACATGGCTCGCAAACCTGATATTTTTTCGGCCACCGCACTCATCCAGGTGGATTCCGAACAGGCAAACCCCGATCTGGTAACAAGCGACAGGCAGCGGCCGCTCACGAATCTCGACCCGTCTTATTTTAACACTCAGCTGCGGCTGCTTGAAAGTGAAATGCTTTTGAGACGCACGATCAAAGAGCACAATCTCGATACTAATAAGGATTTCCAAAGATTAAAAAACGAAGGCACTACGTCGGCATTGAGGTCGATGTTAAAGTCCATCGGCCTTGCCAACGATACATCCAAAAAAGAGGTTGCGGAAGTCGACGGATCAACCTCTATGACAAACTCATCACTTATTTCCGCCGACGAGATAGCAGAAGCGGTGAGGCTTGCTCCGTTTGTCCAGATTATCAGGAACAATATGGACGTCCAGCCTGTGCGGGAATCGCGTGTAACTACAAAGGAAACTCGTCTGATCCAAATTACATTTCTTAATACGGATCCAGAACTAGCCGCTTATGTTGTAAACGGAATAGGAGAAACTTTCACAAATGTAAATCAGGAGAAACGCTCGGGTACGAGCCGCAAAACCAACGACTTTCTCCAAAAACGCATTACCGATCTTACGTCCGAGATAAGAAGCGACGAGATAAAGCTGGTCGATCTAAAGAAGCAGGAAGGAATTCTAAAAACGGATGGCGAGCAGACAATCGTTATTGACAGGCTATCGGGGTTGAATAAACAACTTTTGGAATCAGAAAATCTTAGAAAAAACGCTGAGGCTGATTATTTTACGATAAAGGATTCGCCGAAGCAGCTTAGATCCCTGGCCGAAGCCGAAAGCGCCCGATTTATAACAGAGCGGCAGAACTTCCTTTTAACCTTAAGGAATGAAACGCAGAAAACAACAGCGGGCCTGGAAGCACAAAGAAGAAAACTACTTCAGGAATTTCAGGAATCAGCGTCCGAAATCAAGGAATTAGATGTACAACTGGCAAGTTTGGAAGAATCCCTGAATAAAGCTGCCCAAAAGAGTAACCAGGACATTCAAAAATTTCGCGAGGATGCGGCTGAAACTCTGATAAATAATCTGAGGACGAAGTATTTACGTGCAAAAGAGCAGGAAGATAAAATACGCTCGGCCTTCGATGCCCAATACAACGAGGCTCAAGGCCAGAATACCGGAGCCGTTTTGCTAAAGCTTCTGGAGCAAAATATTGAGACTAATCAAAAATTTCTTGATGATTTGCGCAAGCAGCAAAGCTCGAACGATGTTGCGTCACAAGGTTCCGACAATAATATAAGTGTTGCCGGTTTTGCCATCCCGAATGCAATCCCGGTCGCACCAAGACGGCTGATGACCGTTGCAGCTGCTCTTTTTCTCTCGACATTATTCGGAATGGGACTTGCCCTTTTCCTCGAATATCTCGATGACACGATACGGACGACCGAGGAGATTGAGACTTTCCTGCAGCTTCCCGCTCTTGCGGCAATACCTGCGATCGATTCACTGCCAAAACGCAAGCTTTTATTGGTTGGCGGCAGTGACGAAGCCGAAGACGAGAGGGCGAATTCCGAGCTGCTTATCTACTCGGATTCACGCTCACCTTTGGCCGAAGCTTACAGGCAGCTGCGTACGTCGATCCTTCTTTCGACCGCGGGCCACGCTCCAAAATCGCTTCTGATCACCTCCAGCCTTCCTTCCGAAGGTAAAACAACGACTGCCACAAATACTGCAATAAGTCTGGCGCAAACCGGAGCAACGGTTTTGATAATCGATGCAGATATGCGGCGGCCGCGTATACATTCGGTATTTAATATTGAAAATGGAGAAGGCTTGAGCACACTGCTTTCAAGTGAGTTGAGCGATTCGAATATTTTACGGGTGGTGAAGGTCGATGAAGGCACGCAGTTGAATATTTTGACATCCGGCCCGATTCCGCCGAATCCGGCTGAGTTGATCGGCTCGGATCAAATGGCCAATCTTCTCAAAAAACTGCAAAATCATTACACGCACGTTGTCGTCGATTCGCCGCCGATCACTTCATTTACAGACGGTGTTCTCATCGCATCGATGGTCGATGGCGTTATTCTCGTTGTCCACTCGGGCAAAAGCTCTCGACAGATCGTCAGGAGATCAAAACAACTATTGCACGACGTGGGCGCCAGGATTCTTGGTGTTGTTTTGAACAATGTGAATCTTCGCTCGCAGGATAACTATTACCATTATCAGAGCTATTATCATCGCAACAGCTATAATACAGATGAAAAGGATTGAGCATCTATTTTAAGTCAGTCTAAATTCTGTTATAAGCCTATTTAAATCCCGTCCAGCTTATGTCTATGCTTATCTCTATAGTTGTACCCGTTTTTAACGCAGACAGCTTTCTACACAAAACAGTGGAAGCAATAGAAATTCAGAGACAAGAGTCGAATTGGAATCTGGAATTAATAATGATCGATGACGGCAGCAAAGATAATACTTATTTGAGGGTTGAGGAATTGAGCAGAAATTATGACTACATTAAAGGTGTCAAATTATCCCGAAATTTTGGCCATCAGGCAGCCGTTCGCACAGGACTCTTTTTTTGCAAAGGAGAATATATAGCCATTCTTGACGACGATTTGCAGGACCCTCCAAGTTTGCTTCCCCGTTTTTTCGAATATTTAGAAAAAGGATATGATGTCGCCTATGGGAAAAGACGCAAACGAGACGACAAACTGATCAAGAGGTTCCCCGCCGCTTCATTTTATAGACTTTTGCGAATCCTGAGCAACATCGAAATCCCTATGGATTCCGGAGATTTTTGTGTGATGAAGAGGCATGTTGTGGAACATATGCTCACTTTGCCCGAGCGAAATCCGTTTCTTAGAGGCATGCGTGCATGGGTCGGATTCAAACAGATCGCTGTGCCTTACGAACGAAATGCAAGGGTTGAAGGCAAGTCAAATTATAAATTTGCCATGATGCTGCAACTCGGCATCGATGGAATATTTTCATTTTCTAAAGTCCCGATCAGATTTATAACGCTCATCGGCCTTTTTGGCCTTCTCTTCGCTGTTACATATGGTGTTTTGCTTCTCAGCTTGTATTTCACTGTCGGTGTCGAAGCTAGAGGATATACAACTCTTGCATTGTTAATTTTATTTTTCGGATCACTAAATTTAATTTGCCTGGGCGTGATCGGTGAATATATAGCCCGCATATATGACGAAAGTCTCGACCGGCCTCACAGTGTCATCGAAAAGACTTTGAATTTATAAACTCGACGGATAAATATGTCCAGAAAAGCGTTCGATGATTTTGATGGATTTGCTAAGGATTACAGGCATATTCATAACGAGAATATAAAGTGCAGCGGAGCTGACAGTGATTATTTTTCAGAGCAAAAAATCGAGGAAGTCAGGAAAAATGAAACAGGCCAATCGCTAAAGGTTTTAGATTTAGGCTGCGGTGACGGCAATTCCGCAGTGTTTTTTCGGAAATATTTTTCGGCGTGTGAATACTTTGGGCTTGATACATCCAAAGAAAGCGTATCCCTTGCCGATGAGCGAAAACTGTCCAATGCGGCCTTTTCATACTATAACGGGTTTGATATACCATTTTCGGAAAATGCTTTCGACATTGTTTTTATCGCGTGTGTTTTACACCATATCGATTCGCAACACCATGAAAAAATTCTGACAGAGGTGAAACGCGTTTTGAGGCCCTGCGGGCGTCTCTACATATTTGAGCATAACCCTTTGAATCCTTTGACCAGGCGAGTTGTCAAAAATTGTCCTTTTGATGAGGACGCTGTTTTATTAACCTCCTTTTATACAAAAAAAATGTTGATGAAACTGGAATTCCGCGATGTAAATACCGGATATACCATCTTTTTTCCACGGCATCGGATATTCAAGGGGTTGCTTCGCCTGGAAAAATATCTGAAATGGCTGCCAATTGGCGGCCAGTATTACGTAAGGTCGATTAAGGGCAGCTCTAAAACTATTGACTCGTATGTCGGATAATCACATTCAG
>JACDAY010000295.1 GCA_013695195.1 Blastocatellia bacterium
CCGCTTCACTCTCACAGCACATAGATGTTTTTCAAACTATTGCGGAATTTAATTCAAGCGTCATAAACGAGTGTGCGGAGCTGATCATCGAAACATTTAAAAATGGAAGTAAACTTCTATTATGCGGAAATGGCGGGAGTGCGGCTGACGCCCAGCATATTGCGGCAGAATTTGTAGGGCGTTACGAAACCGAGAGAAAGGCACTTCCGGCAATTGCATTGACGACAGATACTTCAGCATTAACGGCGCTTTCAAATGATTACAGCTTTGAGCGTATTTTCGCGCGGCAGGTCGAGGCTTTGGCTCGGGAAGGCGATTGCATGATTGCTATCAGCACCAGCGGAAATTCTCCCAACGTAATCGCCGCGGTTATGACGGCAAGGGCACGCGGCTGCCGTGTGATCGGCATGACAGGAGCAAAGGGGAAAAAACTGGCTTCTTTGTGTGATGCCTGTATCATAGTTCCTTCCGAGCGCACCGCCAGAATTCAGGAAGCTCATATAACAATTGCACACATCTGGTGCGAAATGGTGGACGCGGCAATTTCTGAACGTTAAATTAAACACAAAGAACCCTTTTAATGAAAATCCTGGATAATTTTGCCGATGTCAAAGTGTTGGTGGTCGGCGATGTGATGCTTGACCGCTACTGGTGGGGAAGGGTCGGGCGGATTTCCCCGGAGGCACCTGTACCGGTCGTTTCACTTGAAAGAACAAGCCTGATCGCCGGCGGCGCGGCAAATGTAGCGGCAAACGTCGCCGGGCTCGGGGCTAAACCGTTTCTTTTCGGTATTACCGGCAAAGATGAAGGGGCCAAACTTTTGCCGGAGGTTTTGCAGAAATCAAATATTTCCGCATTCGAGCTTTTTCCGATCAAGGATCGGAAAACAACTGTAAAAACCAGAATCGTTGCACATAACCAGCAAGTAGTCAGGCTCGATCAGGAAACAAGCACGCCGTTAAATACCCGTGAAACAGCATCTTTGCTGAAAAAGATTGAAGCCGCCTTTGACCTGATCGACGTAGTTATTCTTTCAGATTATGCGAAAGGCTTCCTGACGGATGAGTTGATAAGACGTCTTATCTCTCAAGGCAAAAAAAAAGGAAAAATAGTTTTGATAGATCCCAAAGGCAAAGATTATTCAAAATATTCCGGTGCAACTATCTTGACGCCTAATCAACGTGAAGCAGCCGATGCATGCGGGCTGGAAGACAACTGTTCCAATTTGGTCGAGCGCTCGGGAGAAATGCTATTGGAAAGGCTCGGCCTCAAGGCATTGCTGATTACGCAGGGTGAAAAGGGAATGACGCTTTTACAAAAAGGAAAATCGTCGTCTTATCTGCCGGCAACTGCCCGAAAAGTTTACGACGTAACCGGAGCCGGCGATACGGCTATCGCAACAATGGCTGTCGCGCTCGGGAGCGGTATGGATTTTTTACAGGCGGCGGAGATTGCAAATACGGCGGCAGGTTTAGTAGTGGAGAAAATCGGAACAACGCCAATTACTAGGGAAATGCTGGAATCGGCTAATTAAGCTTAATATCGAATTTACACCATACAATCTATCTATTTTATTTATAGCGTTTACTGGTATAACAATAAGTATTCACTTTAACGGCTGGGATCCCGACAGTTCAACTATTGGATCAAGAAGAATCATATGCGAATTTTAGTTTTCGGCGGCAATGGCATGCTGGGCCACAAACTGGTTCAAGTATTACAAGAAAGTTTTGATGTTTGGGCCACGATCAGAGGAACGATTAACGATGTAGAAAACTTCGGTATTTTCAAAAAAAACCGGATTATTGAAGGAATCGAAGTCCAAGAACAAACTACTGTGCGACGGGCGATCAAAATCTCGCAGCCGGACTTTATAATTAACGCAGTCGGCATTATTAAACAGCTCCCTACTTCTAACGATGTTATAAAAACCCTGACCCTGAATTCCATTTTCCCGCACCAACTAGCTGAATTGACCGATGAATTTGGATTTCGTTTGATTTCAATAAGCACCGATTGTGTGTTTGACGGAAAAAAAGGAAATTATATTGAAGAAGATGCTCCTAATGCGCCCGACCTTTATGGCATGAGCAAACACCTTGGAGAAGTGCTGACAGACAATTGCCTGACACTTAGAACCTCCATTATCGGGCGGGAACTCGGAACTGCGCACAGCCTCGTCGAGTGGTTTTTGAGTAATGAAGGTAAAAAGATCGACGGATTTTTTAATGCTATATACAGCGGCTTTCCAACTATCGTGTTAGCCGATATAATCAAGGATTTGATTGTTAAACATCCGAAATTGAATGGGTTATATCATGTATCGAGCGAACCGATCAGCAAATACGGCCTGCTCGGACTTTTGAAAACGCATTATAAATTAAATATTGAAATCGAACGTTTTGAAGATTTCAGGATCGACCGAAGCCTTAATTCGACAAAATTCAGAACAGCGACGGGATTTTCGCCGACAGATTGGGACGATATGATTGGGAAAATGGCCGCCGATCCGACGCCTTACGGCAAATGGAAAGCATGAAGGAATTAGAAGGTAAGCGAGTTCTTGTAACCGGCGGCACAGGCTCGCTGGGACAAACACTTGTCAAACGCATGTTGTCGGGTGAAATGGGAAAACCGGCAAACATCACCGTGTTTTCACGGGATGAGGCGAAACAGCACTATATGCGGCTCGATTTTCTGCAAAAAAAAGCCGCAACAGACGACGTAATTTATCAGAATTCCAGTGATCTTTTGAATTTTCGGATCGGTGATGTCCGCGATTATGCAGCGCTCACCGCCGCACTTCGAGATGCCGATGTTGTTTTTCACGCTGCCGCTTTGAAACAAGTTCCTTCATGCGAGTATTTTCCATTCGAAGCCGTGCTGACAAATATTTTCGGTGCCCAAAACCTTGTTCGTTCAATAAGGGAAAACAATTTTCAAATCAAATTGGTAGTCGGAATCTCGACCGACAAAGCGTGCAAGCCCATAAACGTAATGGGAATGACGAAAGCTTTGCAGGAAAGGGTTTTGATAGAGGCGAATCGTGATTGCCCGAATACGAGATTTATGTGTGTGCGATATGGAAATGTAATTGCGTCGCGCGGATCTATCGTGCCGCTTTTTGTCGAACAGGCGCGAAATAATGAGTCTTTAACTGTAACTTTAGCTGAAATGACTCGATTTTTACTCAGCCTGGACAGAGCGGTTGATACCGTATTCGCGGCTATTTCAAACGGAAAGCGCGGCGAGACTTTTGTTCCGAAAGTTCCGGCCGCGAACATAACCGATCTTGCAAAGGCCGTAATTGGCAACAAAGATCTGCAAATCATCTACACCGGCATAAGGCCCGGCGAAAAGGTCCACGAAATAATGGTGTCGGAAGAAGAATGTTTTCGTACCAGGGAATTGGGCGATTATTACGTTATCATGCCGGTGTTGCCCGAATTGCGGGATGAAAGCGAATTTGTTCCTACGCTTTCCAAAGAATATTCATCAAGTGACAACAATCTTTCGGTTGACGAACTGCGAGAGCTTCTTGGCTCTGCGAATAACGAAATAAAACAATTTTTGTCGGATAAATAGATAGATTTTATGAAAGTAATGACTATTTTTGGCACCCGGCCGGAAATCATCCGGTTAAGCGTGTTGTTGAAAATACTCGATCAACACTGCGAGCATACGACTGTTCACACCGGGCAAAATTTTGACGAAAGCCTTAGCGATATATTTATAAGAGATCTGGGCGTGCGCAATCCCGATGTCAATCTTGGAATTCGTTCCAGCAGCTTCGGCGACCAGGCAGGGCAGATCCTGTCCAAAATCGATGATGAATTTGAAAAATATCAGCCCGACAAGGTTTTGATTCTTGGCGATACCAACAGCGGGCTTTCCGCAATAGCAGCCGCAAGGCGCGGCATTCCTGTTTTTCATATGGAAGCCGGAAACCGGTGTTTTGACGACCGTGTTCCCGAAGAAATAAACCGGCGTATCATCGATCATTCCAGCACAATTCTTTTGCCGTATACAGAGAGAAGCCGGGAAAATCTTGTCGCCGAAGGCATCGAACGCGAAAGAATTTTTGTTACCGGGAATCCGATATACGAAGTTTTAAATAATTTTTCCGAACGGATCAACGAAAGCAAATCACTCAAAGAACTTGATGTAAAGCCTTTCGAATACTTTCTGGCTACGCTACATCGAGCGGAAAATGTGGATATCCGCGAGCGGATCGAAAGCATTTTTAAAGGATTTTCGATGATCGCCGACAAATTCGAAAAGGAGGTTCTGATCAGCGTCCATCCCAGAACCGCCGGAAAGCTTGCTCAATTTGAGATAAAGCCGGAAACCGGCAAGATCAGGCTGCTCGAGCCGCTGGGATTTTTCGACTTCGTTAAATTGGAAAAAAATGCGCAGGCGGTTTTGACAGACAGCGGGACGGTGCAGGAAGAATGTTCTATATTCGGTGTTCCGAACATCACGCTGCGCGACGTAACGGAGCGACCCGAAACGGTTGAATGCGGAAGCAATATACTTAGCGGTGCAGGCGCTGATTCAATCGTCCGGAGCGTAGAGCTTGCAATTTCCCAACCGGCAAACTGGTCGCCGCCTGAAGAATATCTGGTCAAAAATGTTTCGCAAACCGTTAGTAAGATTATCCTCGGCTATACAAACCTGCGCCGGCACGTTTCCTGAAAAATTGGAAGGCCTTTTTAAGAAAATGAAATGAATAAAAGGATTCTGGTTTTTTGCGATTTTTATTTGCCGGGCTTCAAAAGCGGCGGTGGAATGTGGACGGTTGCAAATCTGGTTGACCGGTTTCAAGACAAATACGATTTTTATATCGTAACCCGAAATTATGACAGCCGCGACGATATGGTTCCGTATACGAGTGTAAACACAGGCGTTTGGAATACGGTCGGCAACGCCACTGTATTTTATGCGGAGGAAAAGTCCCTGAATCAGGTTCACTTTGCCAGGCTTGTAAATGGAATAAAACCGGACGTTGTTTTTTTAAATAGTGTTTTCAGCACCCCGGCGGTTCAGTTCCTGCGAGCCCGAATGCGAAAGATCGGGCAAAATATCCCAGTAATCATCGCTCCGTGCGGCGAGATGTCGAAAGCAGCTCTTTCGCTAAAGCCTCTGAAAAAGAAATTATTTCTACGGTATGCCTCGATCGCGGGTATGTACCGGGACGTGATTTGGAAGGCCTCCGCCAGATCCGAAGTGGAAGAGATCAAAAATGCCGTCGGGCAAAAGGCCGAAACGTGGATCGCTCCCGATCTTCCGCCGCGGACGATTATCCCCGACTATTCGCCGTCGCTAAAGCCGGAAAAACAATCCGGTTCTGTCCGGTTCGCATTCGTTTCGCGGCTTGTCAGAAAAAAAAATCTTCATTTCTTTTTGGAACTGTTGAAATCTATCAGACTGGGAAATGTTTATTTGGATATCATCGGCCCGTTGGAAGACACTGCTTATTGGCGTGAATGCCTTTCGATAATAGATACTTTGCCGGATAATGTCAAAATTAACGTAACCGGCCCGATGCGTTACGATGACGCCTTAAAAACTCTATGTAAAGCTCATTTTTTTGTTCTGCCGACTTTGAATGAAAATTTCGGATATGTATTTATCGAGGCGCTTTCTGCCGGCTGTCCGTTACTTATAAGCGACCGAACGATGTGGAAACATGTCGGGCGGCACAATGCCGGCTGGACCCTTCCTCTGGAAAAGGCGGACCTCTGGCTTGAGAAAATAGCTTGTTGTATAAAAATGGACAGCGCGAAGTTTCAGCAGATGTCTGCGGCCGCTAGAAATTACGCTTTAACCTGGCTGGGAAATCCGGAAATCGAAGAGGCAACGGAAAGAGTTTTGAACAGGGCAATAAACGGAAAAACGAATCCTTCGGACAATGAGCACTATTCAACCGGTTAAAAAAAAGCACCTTTGGGTGATCTCGGAGCTTTACTATCCCGAGGAAACTTCCACAGGTTACTATCTTACACGCATAGCTGAGGGTTTGGCGGACGATTTTGATGTAAAAGCTCTGTGCGGGCAGCCGAACTATTCCCGTCGCGGCACGACTGCTCCGAAACGGGAAAAACATAAAGGCGTCGAGATCTTTCGTGCTGCCGGTACAAGATTAGATAAGAATGTTATTGTTTTTCGCTTGATTAATATGGTGTCGCTGGGCACAACGGTTTTTTTTAAAGCGTTACTGCATTTCAGGAGCGGCGACCAGGTTCTCGTGGTAACGACGCCGCCGTTAATGCCTTTTATTACTGCATTTGTGTCGCTTTTTCGAGGTGCCTCCTACACGCTGCTTATTCACGATAATTATCCTGAGATTCTGATTGCGGTTAATAAGATCAATAAAGACTCTTTTTTCACAAGAGTCGTTGATTTTAGCAACCGATGGCTTTACAAGTATGCGGCAAAGATCATTGTAGTCGGGCGTGACATGGAAAAGCTGGTGCAGAAAAAAAGCTCCGGGCTAGATATTCCGATCGTAACTATTCCCAACTGGGCCGAGCTCGAATCGGTCGCGCCTATGCCGAAAAAAGACAACCTGCTTTTGAGGCAGTTGGATATTAGCGAAAAATTCGTTTTTTTATATGCGGGAAATATGGGGCATCCGAATGATCTGGAAAGCATAGTCGAATGCGCGCAAAAACTGCTTGGCGAACCGTGTATTCATTTTCTTTTTCTGGGCGCAGGCGTAAAACGATCCTGGCTGGAAAATCAGGTAAGCACCAGGCATCTCAAGAACATTACAATCTTGGAGCCGCGTCCGCGCAGCGATCAAATCGTTTTTTTGAATGCCTGCGATGTTGCATTAGTATCACTCGTGGACAGAATGCACGGCGTTTCGATGCCGAGCCGCACTTATAACATTCTGGCAGCCGGAAAGCCGATACTTGCGCTCGCGGAGCGGGAATCGGAGTTGGCACAAGTAATCGAAGAAGAAAGCGTAGGCTGGGTCTCGCCACCCTGCGACCCCGACG
>JACDAY010000306.1 GCA_013695195.1 Blastocatellia bacterium
AAAGACAATTAAGGGCGTTGAGAGGTCTTGAAGAATAGCGGAAAAAGTCAATTTGAATGACCGAATCGGTCAAAACGATTGGTGAGTGAAAACGAAAACGACAAATCCATGGTTCACGACAGGCTTCTTTTTCTCGCCGAAGATGCACGTCGAGTGTTACCCGACGCTAGTGAATTTGTTACTTTCAAAAAAAAGACTGCGAACAATGATTTATCCTAAATTCCAAGAATATCGATGAGTTCCTGGACCGCTCCGGCGCTTTTCTGAAGCGCGGAACGCTCGTCATTTGTCAGACTGATCTCGATGATCTGCTCGATTCCGTTCTTGCCGAGTTTGACGGGAACACCGACGAAGAGATTATTAATACCGTATTCGCCTTCGAGAAAAACGGCGCACGGGAGAATTTTTTTCTTGTCCTTCAAGATCGCTTCCGCCATCTCGACCGCCCCAAGGCTCGGCGCGTAGTATGCTGAACCGGTTTTCAGAAGGCCGACGATCTCGGCACCGCCGTTCGCCGTACGCGCGAGGATCGCATCTATCTGATCTTTTGGAAGAAGCTCGGTAACAGGGATGCCGGCGCAGGTCGAATACCTCGGCAGCGGCACCATTGTGTCGCCATGGCCTCCGAGAACAAAGGCAGTAACATTCTCAACCGAAACATCCAAAGCCTCGGCCAGAAAACAGCGCATGCGGGCCGAATCCAAAACGCCAGCCATTCCCATGACGCGGTTTTTCGGAAAGCCCGAACGGCGAAAAGCGACTTGTGTCATCGCGTCCAGCGGGTTCGAAACGACGATGATAAAAGAATTCGGAGAATACTTCGCAACTTGGTCCGTTACCTCGCCGACTATATCGGAATTCGTTTTCAGAAGATCGTCGCGGCTCATTCCCGGTTTGCGCGGAAGGCCGGCGGTGATGATGACGACGTCGGAATCCGCGGTCGCTTCGTACGAGTTTGCACCGACGAGCTTTACATCAAACCCGTCGATCGGCGCCGCCTGCGCGAGATCGAGCGCCTTTCCCTGAGGAGTACCTTCGACAATATCAACCAGAACTACGTCCGCCAACTCTTTGCTCGCGATCCAATGAGCGGCCGTGGCTCCGACATTTCCGGCGCCGACGACCGTAACCTTATTCCTTCCAACCATTTTTATCCCTTCCTATTGTGAATATTTGCGTAAAATGAAAACAGTATTTTGGCATAGTTGACCGCAAACGGCAAAAGAGCCATCATATTGCAAAGATATGGTAACCGCACTGCCCAGACAAAAATATTCATTGGAAGAATACTTCGAACTCGAGAAAAATTCGGAAGAGAAGCTTGAGTTTTGGGATGGAAATGTTTGGTCGATGTCGGGAGCGAGTCCCGTACACGAGCGAATAGTAATAAACGTTGGCGGACATTTACGTGACTTGCTGCGCGACCGAAAATGCTCGGTTTTTGGTTCTAATCTCAAGGTCAAGGTTCCGGTTTACTCACCGTATCGTTACCCTGATCTTTCTGTTTATTGCGGTGAAGGCGTTTTTGAATCTATGGGCGGTTTAGAAGTTTTGACGAATCCGCAAATGATCATTGAGGTTCTTTCTCTTTCGACCGAAGCATTCGACCGGGGCGAAAAATTTACATATTACAAGTCGATTCCGAGTTTTACCGAGTATTTGTTGGTTGCGACAAACCGTCCTAATATTACTCAATTTATAAAACGTAGCGAGAGTGAGTGGGTGCACAGGGAGGCTAACGGCTTGGAAGCAACGTTATCGCTGGGGGCATTTGCTGCCGAACTTTTGCTTTCGGAAATTTATTTGGATATAGAGTTTCCGGAACCGAAATCGAATCTCCTATTGGTGGATCGATAAAAATAAAAGTAGAAAAAGCCCGATGCGCTCTCCCCTTCGCATCGGGCCTTTTCAAAATGGCCGCCGATTGTTTTACCAACGACCAAACTTATAAAATATTTTCAATAATCGCGAACCGGCAGGATAAGTTCCCGCCCTAATTCGATTTCAAATTCTTCATCGGTCCTTATACGGACATCTTTGCCCTTTCGGAAAATTGCAATTCCCGTTCCTACTCCGGCTCCGATACCGGCACCGATCAATGCACCTTTGTCGGCTTTCGAAACCGCACCTGCGACCGCTCCGAGGGCTGTTCCACCTAAAACCGACAGTATGTTAAACGTCTGAGTTGACGTTACAGTAATTTCATTCACCAAATGCCCGTCGATCTTCCGTTTCTGACTATTATCAAAATTGATAGTTTCAAACCGGACTTTCATCTCTCCGTTATGCCCGCCGATTGCCGCGCTGGAAACTTGCACGATTCTTCCTTCTACAATGGTCCCCGCCGGCAAAACTACGGCCTTCCTTATAGATAAGGGTCTCGAGACAGTCGTGGTAAAAGTGTCGTTAACGGACGAAACTTTCGAGCTGATCTCCGAATCCATACGCAGATAAATTTTAGTTCCAGCCGGTAGCCGGTATATCGAATCGCTCTGAGCAGTTACCGATATTAAATTTGCAAAGACCAAATAAAGAACTGCGAAGATTTTGGTTCCATTAACATAGAATCTCATCCGACCTCCATCTTCGCGGATTCTCAAACAACATCCGAGAAGCATATTGGCAATGGCCGTGCCATTACCTCAAGTAAACCTAAAAAATACTAAAAGCCCTTGTATTCCCGCATTTTACAATCAGGGGTCAGTTGTTGTCCATCTATATAAGTTACATTATGGTCTACCATCTGCACGAAATGCGCAGGGGCCAGTGCAGCTGCAGTAGAGGAGTTAGCAAAAAAACTTATTTAATGCCTGTTGCCGCCGCCCGATGCCTACTGAAGAATAGGATGGCCGCCGCCCTGGCTGTGATCGGCAGTTTGGCTGTATCTGCGGCGGTCATTATGAAAAAGAACGAGATGTTCTCCTTCGTACCTAACGAGATCGGAAACTCTTTGAAAATCTTTCGAATGATCGGCAATGAGAAAAGCACCGGGATTAAATGCGATGACCATTCCGGCGGCATAAATGTATCCACCCTGATCGTAACCGGTGCCAGCATATTGTGCAGCTCCGACCGCCACGTCGGGAGAATATTTGCCTTGGCTGTCAGTGTTTCTATCGGCCCTGGCAATAAAAATGGAATAATCCGAATAGCTCAGGCGCCGGTTATATCCGTTTTTGCGCGAAACCGCGAAAAGGTTTATCAAGCCCCTGTCGATAGCCGAAAGCATTGCCGCCGACGGGCGGTTAACACCGTAAACATTTGCACCTTTGGGAGAACGGGCGGCGAAAGCGAATCTGTCGCCCGAAACGCTTTGAGCCTTTGCCACCACCTGCCGGTTCTGTGCGCCCGCTTCATGAAACGTCGCAAGGAAAGCTAAGGACATGAAAGCGGCCTGTATCAAAAAATTGTATCTTTTCATTTTAAACTCCTTTCAAACCAGTAGGAATAAAGGGCAAGCCTCGTGAGGATAAAGGGCAAGCCTCGTGCCAAATGAAAAAAGCCTCACATCGGCGAAGCTTTTTTAGACAAATATTTGAATGGTACTGAGGGCGGGAATCGAACCCGCACGCCCCTAAGGGCACAGGATTTTAAGTCCTGGGCGTCTACCAATTCCGCCACCTCAGCACGATTTAAGAGATTAACATGAGTTTATTCAAGTTCAAAACACTGCCGAAATAGGCGCTGACGAAGTTTCGCTGATGACAAAACGAAGACAGGCTGTGCTATTATTGCCGGGAAAGGAAACAGAATTAACTGATATAAAAAATGGAACAACTCGGGTGGATATTGTGGCTTGTTATCGGCATTATCTTAATTATTGCCGAGGTCTTTACGCTTGGCTTCGTGCTGCTGTGGTTCGGCGTCGGCGCGATAGCCGCGGCTTTGGCCGGTTTTCTCGGTGCTCCGTTTGTTTTCCAGTTTCTCATTTTCGCCCTGGTTTCAATTGCTCTTACGGCAATGTCTCGAACGATTTTTGCCAAATATCTGTCTCACAGTGACGAAAACACACTGAAAATGGGGGTTGACTCGCTGCCTGGACAGGTCGGAACCGTTACGCTTGGCAGCAAGGGCGCCATGCAGGAAGGGGCGGTCAAAGTTTACGGCTCCACGTGGACCGCCTTTCCGATAGATGGGGAAACAGAATTGGTCGAAGGCGAAAAGGTCGAGGTAGTAAGTGTAAAAGGGTCTTCAATTTATGTAAGAAGGATTTCGAATGAATTGCCGGAGTGGAGAAACGAGTAAGAGCGTGTCAGAATCCCGGGCGATCGTGATCCGGGTCTAACTTCTAAGATATTCACGTCAGCTTGAGCTTTACAAAATCTCAGCCATTTCCTGGTCAGCCGTATCGTGAATATTGCCAAGGTCTATCAATTCAAGCTGGACTTCCTCGCCGGACGGATCGGGTAAATTTTCGCCCGTAAGTTTCGCAAGTATCACCGTTATATTATCCTCGCCGCCATTCTCGTTCGCCTCTTTCACAAGGTCTGCGCAAGCTATTTCAAGATGCTCAAGGTTTTCGACGACAATCTTCTGCATGCTTGCGGCGCTCACCTTATTTGATAGTCCATCACTGCAAAGCAGCACGACATCATCCCTGCTCGGAGCCAGTCTAGCTGAAATAGGATAGATCTCGTTCTGGGCGCCGAGGGCCTGCAAGATGACATTTTTGAGAGTGTGCGTTTCGGCCTCTTCGGCAGATATCTGCTGCGCGTCGATCAACTGCTGCACAAGTGACTGGTCCTTTGTTACCTGGTATATCTTACCGCTTCGAACGAGGTAGGCGCGGCTGTCGCCGACCTGGATAATATCGACAGCATCAGGCGTTACTCCCAATCCTGTAAAAGTAGCGCCCATGCCTTGATATTGCGGGTCGGTACGGCCCTGCTGATGAATCAGATAGTTGGCGTAAAGAGTGGCATCGTATAATTTAGAAACGAGGTGGTGATCGTAGGTTTCGGGAGTGAGAGTTTCATCAAGATCTTCAGTGAGGAGTTTTTCGCAGATGGATTCCACAGCCATTTTGCTGGCAACTTCTCCGGCCAACGCTCCGCCCATGCCGTCCGAAACTGCCAAAACGATGCCGTTATCATCTACCTCGAAATTCTGGCTTTCGATAACGAACTCACCATCCGCCTGTTCGCCCGTCCAGGCCTTTGAAAGCGAGATATTTAACAGAAGATAATTGTCTTCGTTGCCCTTGCGAACGCGGCCTATATGGGAAGTTGCGTGTATCTCGACAGTTACCATAATAAATGAGTCAAGAGTTCGGAGTCGAGAGTCTTGAGTCAAAATCAAAAGCTCTCGACTCGAGACTCACAACTCTCGACTAACTCAGTGCTTGATCCAAATCCTCAATAATATCCTCAACGTCCTCGATCCCGACCGAGATTCTTACCAGACCGTCTGTGATTCCCAGCTTTTCCCTGGTTTCTGCCGGAACCGAGGCGTGCGTCATAGTGGCGGGATGTGAGATCAACGATTCTACGCCGCCCAGGCTTTCACCCAGCGTACACAGCTTGACGCCCTCCAACACTTTTTTTGCGTTGTCCAGCGAGCCGGTTTCAAACGCAACCATGCCGCCGAAACCGGTTTGCTGCCGCTTTGCCAACTCGTGCTGTGGATGAGAAACCAGTCCCGGATAATAAACTTTTTTAACTCCCGGATGCTCCGCGAGAAAATTCGCAACAATTCTTCCGTTCTTATCGTGCGCTTCCATTCGAACAGCGAGCGTTTTTGTGCCGCGTAATACGAGAAACGAGTCGAACGGCGAGAGAATGGCCCCGATCCCATTCTGGACGAATTTTATCCATTCGGCATCGGTCTCATCGTTCAATGCCACGAAACCGCCGACGCTGTCGGAATGGCCGTTCAGATATTTCGTGGTGGAATGCACAACAATATCGACTCCAAAATTTATAGGCTGCTGAAAATAGGGCGACATAAAAGTATTGTCGCAGACAACGGTCGCGCCGCGCCCGTGCGCCAGATCAGAAACCGCCTGCAGATCGGTTACTGTCATCACCGGATTCGTCGGGGTTTCGACAAAGACCATTTTCGTATTAGGCCTGAAAGCCGATTCTAGATTTGCCGCGTCGGTGGTATCAGCCAGATCGAATTCTACACCATAATTCGACAGAATGCGATTGAAAAGGCGATAAGTGCCACCGTATGTATTATCGCCGAGGATAACGTGCTCGCCCGCTTTTACGAGTTTTAACACAGCATCGATCGCTGACATGCCGGAGGCGAACGCGTAGCCGAATTTCGCATTTTCGAGGGCGGCGATATTTTTTTCAAGCGCAGCTCGGGTAGGATTTTGCGTGCGTGCGTATTCATAACCCTTGTGTTTGCCGAGAGCGTCCTGAGCGTAAGTTGAAGTCTGGTATATCGGTACGCTGACTGCGCCTGTTGCAATGTCAGGCTCGTTGCCGGCGTGGATTGCTATTGTCGAAAAACCCATAAGAGTAAGGATTGAATGCAGTGGAACGTGAACGAACTCTGTATTTTATATCTTTTAAGGAAAATAGCCTAACAACTCCGATAGTTTCCGCACGTTGTTAATGGTATCTTGCGATAAAAATGCTGTCAAACACCACCAAAGGAGAAGTATCCGTCGATGACATGATCGAAAAAGGCTCCCTGTCTTATATATGTATTGAGGAAAAATTGGGATAGAATGTAAGCAACTTTTATATGGCGGAAACGCGACAGTTATGGAGTGTGTCAAATCGAGTTACGAGTTCAGTCACGTTTCTTACCCGCAGCTTTCCCTGAAAATATGTTTAAACAATTTACACTCGGCATCGAGGAAGAATTTCAAATAGTCGATCCCACTACGCGGGAGCTGAAATCGCATGTCTCCGAGATTCTGGAGGAAGGTAAGCTTTTACTGGGCGAAAAGATAAAGCCCGAAATGATCCAGTCGATGATCGAGGTCGGTACCGGCGTGTGCGCGAATATCAAGGAAGCACGCGAAGATATAACGACTTTGCGTTGCATTATTTCGAGCCTCGCCAAGAAAAAAGGAATGGAGATCGTCGCGGCTTCGACGCATCCGTTTTCGAAATGGTCCGAGCAGGAAATTTATGACGGCGACCGCTATAAACTGCTGGTTGATGAGCTTCAGATGGTCGCGCGGTCGCTTCTGATTTTCGGCGTCCACGTCCACGTCGGCGTCCCCGACCTTGAGCGCAGAATTCAGATAATGAACGCCCTGCGGTATTTCCTGCCGCATATTTTGGCGATGACGACGTCGTCGCCGTTTTGGCTTGGCCATAACACGGGTTTGAAATCGTACCGTTGCGAAGTATTCAAGAAATTTCCACGAACCGAGATACCAGACCATTTCGAGTCATACCAGCAGTATCAGAGCTATGTCGATCTGCTCATAAAAATGAACTGCATTCAGGACGGCTCGAAAATATGGTGGGACGTCCGCCCGCATCACTTGTTTCCGACGCTCGAATTTCGTATTTGCGACATTCCTACCCGCGTGGACGACACCATTGCGGTCGCGGCGCTTTTCCAGGCCATCGTTGCAAAATTA
>JACDAY010000309.1 GCA_013695195.1 Blastocatellia bacterium
TCGCAAGATCGGTAAATATCATCACCTGACGGCGAGAAAAACGGTCGACAAACGTACCGGCGATAGGCGAAAAAATTGCAAACGGAAAGAGGCGGCAGATAAAAAAGATGCCCGCGGCCATCGGCGAAGCGTCCGAAACCACGCGCACCAACCCAAGGCCGGCTATAAAATTGAACCAGCTTCCAAGTTCGGAAACGAATTGTCCCCACAGCAGATTTCTAAAATTCCGGTTCCCGCGAAGTAGCTGGCCGTAGGTAGTTGATTCCATTTCCGAAACTAGAATAAACGTAAATCTGCGGAAATGCGATTGTTATGAGCGTACAAAAAAGTTCGAGCTCAGAGTTTCGTGTTCTGAAAATTCGAATTTCCATTAATGAATTGCGCTCGATCTCTATAGGAATAAGTCTCCCATTTTCGAGCTTTATTCTTGTTCATTTTCCTAACGTTTCTAATTCCTAACGTTTCTAAAAAAACAAAAATCATCAGTTTCTAGTTTCGACCTCCGAAAAATGCAAAACTTTCCAATTAGAATTGCACCCGCAAGCCAACATTAGCTTGGCGAAACAAGCCGGGTTGAATGCCTTCCGGCGCACGCGATGAAATATAAACGCGGTTCGTCAAGTTTTTGATGGTAACGAACGGCGAAATGGAAAATCGCTCGAAGCGGTGCTCGTAATCAAACGAAAGATTGTGCAGTGTGTAGGAAGGAATCAAACCGATTTCGCCGTTCGCGTTTGAAGCGGCGGTTTCGTTGTTATCGGCAAACTGGCTGCCCACGAAAGTTACATCATATTGTGTGCCGAAGCCGCGCGGGTGGCGATAGCCTGCAATAAAGCTAAACAGGTTTTCCGGCGCGTAAGGCAGACGATTCCCGTCGAAAATGCCGTTTTTAAATTGCGCAACGGCAAGATTCGTATAGCGAAAATCGGTCGTAATTCGGTGGCTAGTGTCGAATAACCTGCCGAAATCGAATCCCGCTTGAAGCTCGATTCCGCGATGCAGAGTTTCTCCGGCGTTGATTAGCGTTGAGGTAGCGCCGCCGGATTGCGATGCCGGAATGATCTGATTCTCAAAATCAAGCACGTAGAAAGTTGCTTCGGCGTTGAAACCGCTTCGCGCCGCATAACGGACGCCGGTTTCATAATTCCAGCTGTATTCCGCATCAAGATCAACCGGAACGCCTGAGCTGCTGACAGCATCTTTGACGCGGGGCGGGGCAAAGCCGCGATGAACTCCGGCAAAAATCGTCAACCGCTCGACCGGCTGAAAAGTCACGCCGATGCCGGGAACAAAAGCCGAAACACTGTCTTCACCGCGGCGGTTGACATCTGTGGGAATATTGTTGACCCGCGCTCTTGTGATAATTCGTTCGTATTTGTAACGCTCGTAGCGCAGGCCGGGCGTTACTGTAAAGCGTTTGCCTATGGTGAAACGGTTTTGTGAAAAAACTGAAACGCCGCGCGCCGGCCGGTTTTCGGAGTCGCGTAAAATGCCGTCGTTGCTCGTCGATGTCGTGCCCAGTATGTAATCATCAAACGCTTTTTCGTAAACAAAATGCGCGCCGCCCGTGAAATTACTGCGATTTCCGGCAATCGAATATTCTTTCGACAAACGCGATTCAATGCCCGCGACGTTAAACTCACGGTTGCGATTTCCCGAACTGTTACGCAAAAAAATCGCGCCGCCCGGAATGCTTTCGTCGCCAAATAGGCTCAGGTAACTGCGTCCAGCGACGCGGGCGCGGTCAAAATCCTGCCGTCTCCAATTGCGGACGGTATTATATGCATAGACCGTCGTGTTTAACAGCGTCGTCGAATTTGGCGCGAATTGATGATTAATCGAGCCGAAATAACGATTGACCTTTAAACGGTCGTCGGGTACGGGATTTCCGTTCGGGTCGAGTTCAAATTGCCGCTGCGTCAAACCCAAATAAGTCGAGTTTGAGCTTTCATCATAAATCGAAATTTTTGCGCCGAGCGTTTGGCTGTCGGTTAAAGCGTAATTCAGTTTGCCTGTAAAATCCGTTACGCCGAAATTGAACTTGCGAAACCCGTCGCCTTGCTTTCGCAGAAAAGAACCATACAAACCGAGTTTACCGATGGTGCCGCCGTAGTTGGTTTTAAAATTTAGAAAGTCGCGCTGTCCGCCGACAATTTCAAACGAGCCGCCGGAGCGCTTCGGCGGGTCAGGCGTAATAAAGTTAATTACCCCGCCAATGGTTTGCGGGCCGTAGAGAATCGAGCCGCTGCCTTTCAAAACCTCGACGCGCTGCATACGGTCAATCGGCGGGCTGTAATACAACTCCGGTTCGCCGTAAGGCGCGAGAGCGAGCGGTATGCCGTCTTCCAAAACTAAAATCTGACGGCTGCGGTCAGGATTCAGACCGCGAATCCCGACATTAAGACGAAGCGCGACCGGGCCGCTGTCTTCTCTGACGTGAACGCCCGTTACGCGACGCAAAACTTCGTTCGCGTCCATCGGGTGACTGGCACGCAATTCTTCGCGCGTAATCACCGCCACCGAGCCTGGTATCTCGGCAATGGCATCTCTGTCCGTACCTATTACATCAACCTGATTAACGCTGCCGCGTACTTCTTTAAAACTGATGTCTTGTGTAATAGCATTGCCGCTCGTCAAGCTGATAACTGGCGATAGGGCTTGGTTATAACCTTCGGCAACAATTCTTATTGTATAATCGCCCGGCGGCACATTCGCAAATTGATATGTTCCGGCGGCGGCGCTTATTATGCGCCGTTTTAGTTCGACAATCTCCACTGATGCATCAGGCACGGCACCGCCATTAGGATCTAAAATCGACCCTTGGATTGTTCCCGTCGAACTTTGCGCCTCGACGGTAAATTGATTGGCGACGAAAACTGTCATCAAAACTCCCGCAATAAACACTAAGAAAAGTCTTCTTAGCAATGTCATTGATTTGATCTCCTTTATCTGTAAAAAATTAAAATTTTTACAACACTCTTCTGTAGCTCCGATTGTAGCGGTAGTAAACGACATTAAAAGTCTACTCAGTTAATATGCTTACGATAGGCATAGACAGCGAATATTAGATTTATAACGCAAAAGAATTTACACTATTGAAAATGATTTTCAATTTCAGTTTATTTTATTTAACTGAAATTACGGAGTGATGTCAAGATCAAAAACTGATTTTTTTATAACGCCCGGAAAGATAGTAATTTGTAGAGAATCTAGGGGAAATGAATCAGCCAACTTTTGTTGCTTCGCCGACAATGAAAGCCTATAAAGGAATCTATTCGCCGGTAAAAATTGGCGGGCGTTTTTCAAAGAAAGCGGAAACGCCTTCCCTGAAATCGTCGGATTTTCCCGATTCAAGCTGGCATTCATGTTCAAGATCGAGTTGTTCGATCAAGGAGTTTGAAGATGAGGCATTGAGCATTCGTTTGATGCGGCCGATCGAGCCGGTTGGGGCCTTTGCGAGACTCGATGCGAATTTAGCCGCTTCTTCCATCAAAGAGTCGGGAGGCACTACACGGTTGATCATCCCGATCTCAGCGGCGCGTCGAGCGTCGAGCGTTCCTCCGGTCATAAACAACTCGGATGCAAGTTTTTCGCCGACAGCGTGCGGCAAAAAAAACGTCCCGCCGCAATCTGGCGAGAGCCCAATACGCACAAAAGCTTCATTAAAGCTTGCATCTTCCGCTGCTATAATAAGATCGCAGGCGAGTGCGAAATTCGTTCCCGCGCCTGCGCACACGCCGTTTACGGCGGCGAGAAAAGGGATCGGAGTTTCACGAATAAGCAAAATCACGTTATGCAGTGCCTTTAAAGGCTCATCCAGAAACGCTTCCATGCGGCCCTCTTTTTTCCACATCGTCTGCATTTCGCGCAAGTCTCCGCCGGAACAAAACGCCCGTCCCGAACCTGTCAAAACTATCGCTCTCGCCTTGTCCGCGATTGCCTTTTCAAATGCTGATTTCAAATCAAGGCTTAGCTGAAGCGATAAAGCATTCAAAGCCTCAGGGCGATTCATTTGAATCGTCGCCACATCATTTCTAAAATCGTAATTTACAGTTTCAAAACTCATGATTATGCAAAAAAAGTCGCAAGAATAGAGCAAAAAAAGCAAAAAATCTTTTTTGCGCATTTTCGCGGCTACCCATTAAGCAAATTTTGCCCGCGATCTACTTGCCTCATGGCATTCACGGCAAAGCACGGACCGCCCGACCTTAGGTTGAAAAGGCACTTGATCATGTTTTCCGCAATGATCGCAAACGATATCGAAGCGTCTTGGAGCATTCTCACTCGAAGCGGCCTTTTTCGAGCGACATTTGGGACACCTTTGCGGCGGCATCATATTACGCTGATAAAAGATTTCCTGTTCTTTTTCGGTAAAAAGGAAAGTCTCTTTACACTGAAGACACGACGTTTCTACATCCGGCATCACAGCATCTCCTTTTGGTTTGCATGGAAGGGAGGTTCGCCTGATTCTAGCACATAAAACTGCGAATTCCGCAAGCGTTAAGACATGCTCAAGGCGGATATATGACTTTTAACGGTTTCACCGAGTGTTTCGAGATTATAACCGCCTTCCAGGCATGAAACAATACGTCCTGCACAAGCTTCATTCGCCCATGCTTTTACAGTTTTCGTCATCGAAACAAAATCCGTATCTTCGAGCTGCAATTGTCCGAGGGGATCGGTTAGATGCGCGTCGAATCCGGCAGAGACTATAATCAGATCGGGTTTGAATTTTGAAGCAATGTCGCCGACGGCGGATTCGAGCATCCGCCTTTGTTCGGCGGCCGGGACGTGGGCTTTAATAGGGACATTCAAAGTCGATCCCAGGCCTCGCCCGTGCCCGTTTTCACCGCGTGCGCCGGTTCCGGGATACCACGGATATTGATGCATCGAAAAAAAGAACACACTCGGATCGACATAAAAGATTCCCTGCGTGCCATTGCCGTGATGAACGTCCCAATCGATGATCGCGACACGTTCGATCTCCTTATATTGATTTTGAGCGTAGCGTGCGGCGACGGCCACGTTGTTGAAAAGGCAAAACCCCATCGCGTTTTCGGCAGTCGCGTGATGCCCCGGCGGGCGCACAGCGACGAAGGCATTGTCCGCCTCGCCCTGCATCACGGCATCGACTGCGCAACACGCGCCCCCGGCCGCAAAAAGCGATGCGTCAAAAGAATTCATTGAGATTACGGTGTCGGGATCGAGCCGATCGGCTCCATTTGCATATGCGTTTTCGATCCTTTGATAATGCTCCTTTGTGTGGGCCGCTTGTATAATTCCCTGAGGCGCTTTTTCGGGTGTAATCTCGACAAGGCTTTCCCATAAAGCGGTGTCTTGCCGAAGTGAGTTCATTATGATCTCGTACCGCCGCGGCGTTTCTGGATGGCCGGAGCCGGTATCGTGCTTTTGATAGATCGGGTGGTGAAT
>JACDAY010000144.1 GCA_013695195.1 Blastocatellia bacterium
GTGAAGCGAAAGAGCATCACGCAAATTTTCAAGCGCTTCCTCCTCGGTTAAGCCCTGCGATGCAACGTCCACTTCCAGGCACTGAGCCACAAACCATTTGTCTTCCCGCACTATCACGGCATTCAGAAATTTTTTCATTTTTACTATTCTATCTTATAAACGCGATTAAGGCCTTCCGGTGCGGATTTTCAGGCATTTTTAATCAATAAACCTCTGAAACCAAAGCTCCAGCATCAGCAAAGTCCAGAGCTGAAATGCGTGGTCGCGTTCGGCATTGGTGTGTTCGTTAACAAATCTTTCCAGCATTTCCGGTTTGATGATCCCGCGTTTCAAGGATTTTTCGGAAAGCAGCACGCCGCGTACAAAGTCCTTCATATCCTCGCGAAACCATTTCCCGATCGGCACGCCGAAGCCCATTTTTCTTCGGTAAACTACCTCTTTCGGAACCAGCCTTGCCGCGACCTTTTTCAAAAGCGATTTGGTTTGGAATCGCTGCATTTTCAAATTTTCCGGCAGACTGGCGGCAAATTCCATTACCTTGTGATCGAGAAACGGCGAGCGCGCCTCCAATGAATTCGCCATCGACGCAATATCGACCTTTACGAGCAGATCGTTCGGCAAATACGTCATCTGGTCGGTTAGAAGTGCCGCGTCCAAAATGCCGGAACCGTTGGCTTTCGCAAACCATCTGTCCTGAAATTCCGAAGCGTTCTGCGTGGAAACCGCTGCCGAAAAATCCTTCGCATAAATCTCGCTTTTCGAATCCCGGTTAAATGTGGACATCCAGCGAAAATAACGCTCGGTCTTTGGCAAATTCGCGGCCTGGAAAAAGCGCTTCGCATCGCGAAATCGGCTTCGCTTCAGTTCGGACGTCGGCAGGAGATTGACGGGAGCTTCGACAAACATTTTCCGGAGAGTTTTTGGCAGGCGATTATAAGTTTCCGCGAACCTCATGGCGGCATATCGCTCGTAACCGGCAAAGCTTTCGTCCCCGCCGTCGCCATTCAAGGCAACGGTCACATGCGCCCGTGTTTCCTTTGCAACGTAATACGTGGGAATTGCGGACGAGTCTGCATACGGCTCGCCGTAGTGCTCGACAAGCGTCGGAATTACTTCCAACGCATTCGGGCGAACGATAAATTCGTTATATTCCGCTCCGACATGCTCGGCTACGCGTTTTGCGTATTTGAGCTCGCTGAAATCCTGCTCCTCAAATCCTATCGAGAAGGTTTTGACCGGCTGCGAACTTTCCTGAGCCATCAGCGCGACAACGATAGAAGAATCGACGCCGCCCGAGAGAAAAGCGCCAAGCGGCACTTCTGAGATCATCCGCAGCTTTGTCGATTCACGCAAGATCCGCGTCGTTTCCTCGATCGCATCTTCCTCGGATATTTTTATCTTTTTCGAAAAATCCGGCAGCCAATAGCGTTTCGTTTCGACCTCGCCGTTTTTCCAGCGAAGCCAATGCCCCGGTTCGAGCTTTCTTATCTGCTTAAACGCGGTCTGCGGCGCCGGAATGCACAGATACGACAAATAGCTGTCGATGGCTTCAAGATCGACCTCGCGCGAAATCGCCGGATGCTGCAAAAGCGCCTGAAATTCGGAACCAAAAATAAGATTGCCGTTAGTTTGTTGTGAATAAAGAAGCGGTTTTTTACCAACGCGGTCGCGGGCGAGAAAAAGCGATTTGTCGCGGTCGTCCCAAATCGCAAACGCAAACATTCCCCGCAGATACTGCAGGCAATCCGCGCCGTGCTCGTCATATAGATGAACGATCGCCTCGGTATCGGAATTGGTATAAAACACGTGGCCGCGTTTTTCCAGCCCGGTCCTTAACTCCTGATAATTGTAGATCTCGCCGTTAAAGACGATCCATTTCGTTTCATCGGCATTGTGAATCGGCTGTTTGCCATGGGCAACATCAATGATCGAAAGCCGCCGCATCCCAAGCCCGACGTTTTCATTCACATAAAACCCATCGTCATCCGGCCCCCGATGCACGATCGCCCCAGTCATGCGCTCTAAAATAGAGCGCTCAATCTTATGTTCACTGTTATTTACAAAACCAGTTATTCCACACACAATCTATTCACTTACTGAAATATGCCGACGAAATTTAGAAGAATAACTCTTTGATAAGGCTGTCTTCCAAATATTAATTGAAAAACCTCAACCAAACCTTCGCAGTTTCACGAGCCCCTGAACTTTTTGTAGAATTCTAACGATCGCAAACGACGCAAAAAGCAAAAGTAAGAGTCTGGCAGGTATGGTATATCGCGCTTGGGTATTC
>JACDAY010000314.1 GCA_013695195.1 Blastocatellia bacterium
ATTTCTGCTTGATCGGCCACAAGAGACGGCGGGCTTTGTCCAGGCTCACATTGTCCGGCCAACTGTTGAGCGGAGCAAAACGCTGCTGCCCACGGCCGCCGCCGCCGCGGCCGTCACCGATGCGATATGTTCCGGCGCTATGCCACGTCATCCGAATAAACAAGGGACCGTAATGGCCGAAGTCCGCCGGCCACCAATCTTGCGAGTCGGTCATCAGGTCCGCGAGGTCCTTTTTGAGAGCCGCATAATCGAGTGTCATGAATTCTTCCGCGTAATCGAAATCCTCGCCCATCGGATCGGACTTTTCGGAGTGCTGGCGAAGTATGTTCAGATTCAACGACTTCGGCCACCAATCACGGTTCGAGCGGCTGCTTTCGGTCGTGAACTTTATCGCTCCGCCCGTGAACGGGCATTTGCCGGAGCCGTTACCATTCTGTTCTGTGTCATTTCCCATTGTAATTTACCTTTAAGTTGTTTTTGGATTTTTTTTGGAAGATTATTTATTGCAATCAGGACAAATCCCGCGCAAAGTGAAATCCAGTGATTCGGGTTTGAAATTTGAATATCTCGCGGCAAGCTCTACAAGCTCCGCCGGATGCTCCATTTCGATATCGACGAGCACTCCGCATTTTGTGCAAATGGCATGGTCATGCCGCGCCAGTTTCCGGTCGTAAAGGCTCGCACCGTTGCCAAACCGTATCTCGGCAATATGCCCCGCTTCCTTCAAAAACCGCAACGAGTTATAAACGGTCGCAAACGAAATGCCCGGCAAAAGCCGCTTCGCATTATCAAAAACCTCATTCGCCGTCAAATGCTCCTCCGCATCACGGATCACCCGTAGCACAACCTCCCGCTGCCTCGTTAAACCTAAATCTTGTATTTCCCTAATACTCATATCGTCCTAAATTAGATTTAGAATAATTCTAATTCTAAGATTTGTCAAGCCGCAAGTGTCCGTGAAACGGACTGCCGGAAATAGCCCAGCGAATCATCGCTGGGATATGAGTATACTTTCCCTACCGATGAATCGAGGCTATTGTCGAATCTCCCTACGGGAAGGAGATGGAAAACTTAGTTTGGGGCGCAAACCAAATAAACTATTTGTCCACGTAAGGTAACCGGCGCCGGGTGGGACGAGCCAAAAAAGCACTCCTCGATTATCGTTGTCTGCTAGCTCGAACGTAATTCGCGTAGCGTCGATCTTTATCTTCGTGAGCCGAGCGGCCAACCGTTTCTTTAGAAGCCGCTTAGTGTTTTGAGACGTATTTCGTTTGAATTGAAGCACGACATAAAGCTGCGCGTATGGCTGTTCCCGAAGAACTTTTTTGATTTTGGCCAATAGTTCTTTATCAATGTCATTCGTAGTATCGGACATTTCTCCGAGCTTAATCGGTCCTGGGTCGATAATTAGTTGATATTCAGCCGATGCCGAGTTTGGGCAGCCTACGAGCAGGCCCTTAATCGTAACAGTCGCCACTACCTTTTCGTGAAAATTCGGTTGAGCTACCTCTACTGTTGGCGTGCCTTGTCCTTTGACGACGTGCCCCCGCCTACCGACCATACATATTCGAAAGAAATTTGAGGGTCGGCACCGTATAATATCGCCTTGTAGGTTCCTAATTCGCCGGGATCAACTATCCCGCCCGGAATTTCAACCGAAATAGTCGGACACACCGGTTGTTCGCATTCTTTGCAGGTCGGATTTGGGGCTCCTGGCGGCACACGCCAGAACTGCACCAAGTCGACGCAGCTTTGCACGCTGTGAAATGTGATTCTGCTTCCATCTAAACCACTGGCGGTCAGATATATCAATCTTTTTTCCTGTTCGGCAGATATCGTCTGCTGCAGAGTGCCTTTCTTATATCCAAAAATTACAAAGAGATGATTGTTGGGATTGTCATTCAGCATTCTAACAATCTTATTCATCTCAACCTCGTTTTCCGCGGATGACGATCCCTCGAATTGAGCGAGTTTTATTGGTTTGGGTGCCGCGTCCCAATGTACCAGCTCATCGGCCTTGGTTGAGCAACCTTCGGGGCCTTTGACTTCCACTGTAACCATGAGATTACCAGATTCTAGATCCGGCCATTTAAATTCAATATTTGGCGTGCCTTGCCCGTTGATAATGTCACCTTTGCTGAGACGCCAAATATATTCAAGATTTAAAACTTGTCCTTTAGTGTCAACATTTGCAGTGTAGCGAACAATCCCATTTGGCTTTGGGATGCCGGCCGGCCCCGATAAAGAAAGGTTTGGACACGTCAAACCTTCACTGCTTTGTGCCGGTAGAAAACCACAAAAGGCTAAAAGAAAAGTGAAAGCAACCAGGAATTTTTTCATTAACACAAATTTACATCTAAATGAAGAAAAAATGAAGAAAAAAAATCGTGATATAATTAGGGTGAGGCAATAAACATATGCAGAAGGTGAATGAAATTTACAAAACGTCGATTCTTCCATTAGGTGAGAGTGAAAAATTAGAGCTTGCCTCATTAATTCTGGAAGAAGTGGCGCAAAGCAGAAAAGGCAGGCAAATTTCGGTAGGAGACAAAACGAAGGCTCGCCAAAGGCTGCGCGAGTTTGCCGGCAGTGTTTCAGGCGGAAATCCGAATGCTTCTGATAATGAGAAGATCGACAAAGATTTGGCTGCGGAATATCTCAACACGCATGAGGATGACGTTTAATGCTGCTCGATACTTCGGGGCTTTATTGCTATTTTGATAAAGACGACCTTTTTCACGATAAAGCGGTAGAGTTTTTCGAATCGGCTGATTTTATGTTGGTCAGCGACTATGTTTTGTCGGAGTTTATTCCCCTCTGCCGTACACGAGGCTTGAAGCGAATTCAGACTTTAGCTTTTGTCGAAGAAATTCTATATTCGCCGTTCATCGACAAAGTGTGGACGACTGAATTTCATTACCTTGAAGCGCTCAATTTGCTCAAAACCCGCCAGGATAAATCATATTCGCTCTGCGATGCAGTAAGTTTCATACTGATGCGCGAACGCGGATTAGACCGAGCGCTTACTACGGATAAGCATTTCGAACAGGAAGGTTTTCTTCGTTTGCTCAAATAAAATTCTAATTTCTGCCGTTCACTATTAGTTTCCGTCTTGCCTGAACCACGAGATTTGGGCGTTTGGAGGTAACGATGATGTTGCGTTCGGCGGAGTTTTCGTTCAAAGGGATTTTTGGGGTGTAGGTGACGACGTAGCTTGAGTCTATCATTTTCGCGACGAGGGCGGATTTTTCGACCATTTCATCTAGAGATTCGGGAAGGATGAACTCGCCGTTGGTGTTTTCGGCAAGGTTTGAGAGGGATCGTTCGCTGGCTTCGAGATCGGCTTTTCGGGCTTTTAAATTTTTCAATAATTTGCGGTCGAGATTTATTGTCGGGCCTATTTTTGGGGCCTGCGCATTATCGCGAACGCCGTTTGGAAGCTGGGCGGCCACCTCGTCGGGCATGGCTTTTGGCGGCGGTGTATTGGAGGTCATTTTGGTGCGCGGCTCGATGTCCGTTGCTTCCATTCGCGTGTAACTGATGACATGGACATTGATGTCGGTGGAGAGCAGATTTCGCATTGCATCGGCCTTCTCGGACGATTTAGCAAGACTGTCGGTACCGTCGGTAATCAGAACGAGATGCTTGTTTTCAACCGGATTTTTTAGCAAAAAGTC
>JACDAY010000336.1 GCA_013695195.1 Blastocatellia bacterium
CAGGGTCGAATTTTTTCGAGTCCACATTGATGTTTCTAAATGGATTCAGCACCTCGACCGGTAGCTCCAGGCGTGCCGAAAGGTCTTTGGCCAGGCCCTTTAATTTCGAGCCGCCGCCTGATATAAGAATTTTTTGTACAACGGTTTGATTGTCTTCGGTCGTCGCGCGGTAGAAATCGAACGTTTTCTGAATCTCCATGGCGACGATTTCCGTTACGTTGTTCATCAGAGGCTCGATCGATTTTTCTTCGACACCTTCGACCGCATGGCTGACGCCGCGTTTTACCGCCTCGGCCTGCTGGAAGCTAAGCCCAAGGCTTCGTTGGAGAACATCCGTAAACTGGCTTCCGCCGACCGTAATATCGCGTGTGAACAACGAACGTGTTCCTTTCACGATATTCACGTTCATAGTCGATGCTCCGATATTCAGAAGAGTAACTACTTGAGATTCGTCCGGCTGGTAATTGAGCTCATAACAGTTTTGCAGCGCGAAAGTATCGACATCGATGACGACCGGCTGTTTTCCGGCAAGCTGGACCGCCTGACGTATATTGTCGATTCTTTCCCGCTTACAAGCGGCGATAAGCACATGCGTGGAATCCGAGGTGGTCGCGTTGATGTGATAATCCAGGGTGATGTCCGCCAGATCGTAAGGAATATGTTCTTCCGCGTGCCAATCGATCGATTCGTCAAGCTCTTCGCGGCTCATTGCCGGAAGAACAATATTCTTCAAAATGACCGAATGGCCGCTGACGCCTGTAACAACCTGCACGGCGCTGACCTGGTGATTGCTGCAGACGTTTTTTATAACGTCCGACACCACGTTCAACTCCATGATCTGCCCGTCAACGATGGTATCGTCGGGTAAATTTTCGTACCCGAGACTCACCAGGCTAAGGTCGTTTACCTTGCCGTCAAGCTCGACCATTTTTATTGAACTCGAACCGATATCTAAACCGGCAACGCTTTTCTTTTTACCGAACAGCATTATTTTCTCACTCCTTATATAGCTATCACGCCAATAATATTTTTATTTGTAAGTTTTCGGGTTATCGTGGGCTTAGGATCGGACGCGCGGACTGGACTTTTTTGACGGATCAAAAGAATGCGTTACGATCAGGATGTTCTCATTTTTCTCAGCAGAAATGTGCTGAATAGTTGCTTGCCGGAAAACTTTTTCGTAAAGGGCGGCGAAGAGAAACGGCTTGTGTGGCGCCGTTACTCATTTAAGTTACATCAAGCGCGCATTTCTTGTCAAGATTTATTTGACAATGTTAAACGCAAATTGAATTGCTTAACGTCATAATGACCAAAGCGTCGGTCAGAAAGCGTTATCTCTTTTGTATTGATAGTTTACGTAGATTCGATGAAAAAATTGATATGACTTTTCTACTATTTTTTTGAGGTTTTCAAAGAAATAAGTGTGTACTTCCCATTGAAATAAAGAAATTTAATCAGAAGCCTTTTGCGCATCTGCATCGTAAATTCACGCCTCTAGAAACGCTTGATGCACTTCCGCTTTATTAATCCACTCAAGAGTCTCCGGCTTCATAAAGAACTTTTCCTTTTTCGAGGACTTCATTAATGAAAAGATCGCCGAGCCCGATTTGCTCTTCAATTTGATGGGGAGTTTTTACGAGTACATCGACCGGCATGGACGAGTCGAGTAGACGGCGCACTTCGACCATTTTTTCCATCTCTTTGCCTGCATAGGGCATTACGACCAGGAGGTCGATGTCCGAGTCCGGGGCCGGTGTGCCATACGCGTAAGAGCCGAATAAAATGACCTTATGCGGGCGAAACTTATCGACAATGCTTTGGCATAATCCCGCGATATGATTAGAAATCGTGCCATTTGTTATTCGGGAAATCATTTAAATTTGCTTTTAAGGTATAGTTTGTTACGGAAACAATTTTCTCACAATATCGGCTGAATTTCTAGCGCCTTTCAATTCCATTTTCGCTACAGATTCAAGGTGAACTTCGTCCGGGCCGTCTGCAAGCCTCAGGCTTCTGGCGTATATCCAGAATTGGGCGAGTGGAAAATCCTGCGAAACGCCGGCGCCGCCGTGGGTCTGGATCGCATTGTCGATTATCTTTAATGCCATTCGCGGTACGACCGCTTTGATCATGGCGATCTCCCGGCGGGCGGCCTTGTTACCGGCCGTATCCATCATCCACGCGGTTTTCAATACCATAAGCCGCGCCTGCTCGATCTCCAATCTGGCCTCGGCGATCCAGTTTCTTACAACACCCTGTTCCGAAACCGGTTTTCCAAATGCGGTGCGCGATTTTGCTCTTTCTGTCATCAACTCGAGCGATCTTTCTGCTATACCAATAAGCCGCATGCAGTGATGAACGCGTCCCGGCCCCAAACGTCCCTGGGCGATCTCAAAACCGCGTCCTTCGCCAAGCAGTAAATTTTCTTTAGGCACGCGGACGTTTGTAAAAGATATTTCCGCATGTCCGTTCGGAGCGTCGTCATAGCCGAAAACATTCAGAACTCTTTCGACATTAACGCCGTCGGCGTCCATAGGAACCAGGATCATTGATTGCTGCAGATGTTTCGCGGCGTTCTCATCAGTCTTGCCCATAAAGATCGCCAGCTTGCAGCGTTTGTCGCCGCCGCCGGTTGACCACCATTTGCGGCCATTTAAAATATAATCGTCCCCGTCCGATTTGATGGACGCCCTGATGTTCGTTGCGTCCGACGAAGCAACGTCCGGCTCGGTCATTGCAAAGCACGAGCGAATCTCTCCATCGAGCAAAGGCTTTAACCACTTATCTTTTTGCGTTTCGCTGCCGTATTTCCAGAGTACCTCCATGTTGCCGGTGTCAGGCGCCGAGCAATTGAAAACTTCGGAGGCCCAGACAACGC
>JACDAY010000154.1 GCA_013695195.1 Blastocatellia bacterium
GTGCCAAGGAGGTCCGGCGCAAACAGTTCCTGGCGAAACTTCGGATGACGCAGGAAACGGGCACGGAACTATTCTGAATTTCGAAGCCCTACCTCGGGGTCTTGGGCGCGGCAGGAAACACGAATTCGATCTGCCCGGCGTTCAAATAGAAAACGATGTAGCTGTCAGCTTTCTCCGGCGCCTTAAAAACTCCATGCCCGGCTATCTTCTCGCCCGGGGCTATCGTTCGGCTAGGCCCGGCTGCGAGAGTCGGTAGCGACCCAGGGCCAACTAACCGAAGATTGTCATGTGCGTTATGCTAAACGCAGATATGCCAAACGGAACAGGTTCTTTTCTGATTTATGGTGCTAACGGGTACACGGGGGAGTTGATCACTCGTTACGCCGCCGAGCGCGGAATGAAGCCGATACTCGCGGGTAGAAATGCGATCGCGATCGAAGAGCTCGCAAAGAAACATCATCTCGACTATCGTGTTTTCTCCCTCGACGAGACAGCGAGACTCGACGCCGCGCTGCAGGAAGTTGAAATGGTCTTGCACTGCGCGGGGCCGTTCTCGATAACGTCGCGGGCAATGGTTGAGGCTTGTCTTCGGAACAAAAAGCATTACACGGATATTACGGGCGAGATCTCCGTTTTCGAATCGATGGCCGCACTCGATGACAAGGCGAAAGCGTCCGGAGTCATGATCATGCCCGGCGTTGGATTCGACGTCGTCCCGAGCGACTGCCTGGCGAAGCATTTAAAAGATCGGTTGCCATCGGCGACGCATCTCTCGCTCGCGTTCTATGGAATGGGGCGCATCTCGCACGGCACGCAGGCAACGATGACGATGAACGTCGGCAGCGGCGGTGCGATTCGCAAAGACGGCAAGATCACAAAAGTTGCGGCGGCATGGAAATCGCGCGAGATCGATTTCAGCGAGGTGAAGAAGATGGGTGTGACGATTCCGTGGGGCGACGTCTCTACCGCTTATCACTCAACCGGGATTCCGAACATCGAGGTCTTTACGGTAATGCCGAAACAGAATCTAAAGATGCTCAAGCTGAGTCGCTATCTGGGATGGCTGCTCGCCACCAAACCGGTCCAGGAATACCTGCAGAAACAAATCCCGCCGGGTGGACCTAGCGACGCGGAGCGGGCGAAGGGTAAGACGCTGCTCTGGGGTGAGGCGTCAGACCTGAACGGAAATCGGGTCGAATCGCGACTCCAGACACCGGAGGGTTATACGATCACAGCCCTCGCTGCCCTAAACATCGCGCAGAAGATCCTCGAAGGACATTTCACACCGGGATTTCAAACTCCGGCGAAGGCATACGGAGCCGACGTTGTCCTTGAGATCGAAGGGGTCACAAGGCAAGATGCGGTCTAAAAGTGGAACTTGAATCCGACTTGTGCCTGACGACTCCCGAGCGAGAATGATGTATTCCGAGCCTTGAAGTCCGGCAGTTGACCGATCATTTCGCCCGTCACGGGATTCGTAGGTACGAGGACGTTGTTGTAAGAGACTATGCTGTTTATGTTGAAGAGATTCTGCATCTCGACGAGCGCTTCCAATCTGAACCGCTCATTGAAGTGGAAAAACCGCGAATAGCGCATATCAAGATTGAATTGTGGCGGCGTCTTACCCGAATTACGCTTGATTCCCACGGGTCGGTCTGAGAAAAACAGCCCGTCGAGATTAAGATCGAGCGGAGAAAGCGAACCGTCCCTAAGAAGGCCGGAGCCAATCGTAAAGCGCTCACTGCTATTCGCGGTAGTAATGATCCCGAACTGATTGTTGTTGAGAATCGTTCGCAGCGTTTTGTTTCGAATTCCGAATTGCAGGCGGGCGACCATGCTCATCACAAACGTGTGTCGCTGATCACCGTAGGAATATCCTTTGTCCAGTGCTCGGTTCGTTGGGTCGGACAGGGCGAAAGAATTGCTAGCTCCACCACCAAGCATATACGGAAAGAACTATGTTTTCGGGCTTTATGTCACGGTGAATAATGCGGGCCGAGTGCGCTGCTGCCAGAGCACTCGCAACCTGAATAGTAATATCCAGTATCTTAGAAAGATTCAGATCGTCCTTTTCCAAAGTGCTTCGGAGCGTTTGTCCATCGATATATTCGCTGACGATGTAATGCGAATTCTCGGTCTGCCCGATCTCATGGATCGTGAGTATATTCGGATGGTTTAACGCCGAGGCGGCCTTTGCCTCCTGGATAAAGCGCTGGATGTTCGACTCATTATTCTCGTATTTCTCGTTGAGAAGCTTTATCGCGATTCTGCGTTCAAGCTGTCCGTCCTTTGCGAGATAGACCTCGCCCATTCCACCTTCACCGATCAGCCGGATAATTTCGCAACAGATCATCGTCGCCCTCGCATGCTCTCGCAAGGTATTCCTCTCGAAGATCGTTTTCGATCGCTAGGGCCGAATTGAAAATTGCTTTGACCTTTTGCCAGTGGTCGAGACGCATCTGATCTTCCTCTATTTAAACTCGTCCCGATACTTTTCATTTAGCGATCTCATCTCAGCCATGAAAGTTACAAAGGCGGGGGCCGTTCTGATGTTATTGAACGTGGCATCACTTTCAAACAAAGGGTAACAAGGGAGGCCGTCACCGGCTGCGTTTCGCAGCCACTTGACCGCGTCCGGCGCCCTATTCATAAGTGCGTAAGCGGAGGCGATGTTGAAAGCGGTATGGTGAAAGTGACCAAACCCTTCGCCCACCTCCACCGCTCGTTGGATCGCTTTCTCTGCTTCATGCGTTTTTCCCTCCTTGGCCAAAAGTATTGCCCTGACGCTTGTTACGGTGCCGCCAAGGTCGGTCGAATGCGTAGTTAAATAGTCGTTCACGACCTGCGAGGCCTCACTAGTTCGGCCAAGGTGGAATAACGCAGTCGCCTCCTGGAACGCCCAGAGCGAAGGGTTCTTATCAAGCGGAGTACTTTCGTATATATGCAAAGCTCTTGCGTAATCACCTCTATACATTGCGATCACGCCGAGACGGTAACGCGCCATGGTGTTGCCCGGATTAATAGCGACCGCCTTTTCGACCTCCGCCGATGCTTTATCGAACAGGCCAATGTGAAGATAAACAAGCCCTAGTTGGTGATGAGCTTCGTCAAGGTTCGGGTTAAGAGCAAGAGCCCGTTCGTAAGATCGAATCACCTGATCGTGAGGAAATCGGTTTGCGTGCGTCCACGTTATCAGACCGCGGGCAAAATGTGCCTCAGCCAGATCGGGGGTCAGCGTTAGGGCCTTTTCAACGGCAAATTGAGCATCCTCGATCAGCTTTGCGCGCTTTTCGGGCGACGCGAGGTAAAATGCCTTTACGTTGTACGAACGGGCAAGTTCGGCGTACGCCGGTGCAAATCCAGGGTCGATTGCGATAGCCTGCTCGAGCAGCTCGATAGACCTTTCATTGTTTTCCTGGTTTTCGCTCCCGGCATTGACCTTTCCGCGTAGATAAAGATCGTACGCCGGTGAGCTTGAGTATGCGGCATCCTCGGGCTGATCGTAGAGCAAGCCGAAAATAGCGGCGGCGATAATAACAGCAGCCGTGGCCAGAAATTTGACCGACGCAAACCGACTGACCTTCTGCATTTCGCTTGTTTGAGGACTCGGGCCGCGTGCGGTGTTCGGACTCAAAATCGCATTGGTCTCGTCACCGACCCTAGCCGAAAACTCGCCCTTTTGTCGTAGCGACAAATTCTCTTTGACTTCTTTGAGCTCCGTCAGAACGCTGTCGAACGTTTGGTAGCGGTCGTCCGGTCCCTTTTGCAGCATTTTCGAGATGATCCGTTGTAATTCATCCGGAACACCGACGACGAAGCGGTGAAGCGGGTCCGGTTCCTTGTTGATCAGATTGGCGAACGATTCTGAATTGGTCTCGCCGGTAAATGGAGTTCGGCCGGCTATCATCTCATATAACAAAACGCCGAAGCTGAATATATCTGTCCTGTGATCGACGGGAGCACCCTTTGCCTGCTCAGGCGACATATATTTGACGGTGCCGAGTATCAGACCTTTTGCGGTTTGGTTTTGTCTAACTGTTTCGTCCCCAAGTCCTATAAGCGGGTTCTGCTCGGGCATCAATTTAGCCAGGCCAAAGTCAAGCACCTTTACATAACCATCGTGCCGAATAATGATATTTTCGGGCTTAATGTCACGGTGAATTATTCGGGCAGCGTGGGCGGTGGTCAGCGCTTCGGCGATCTGGATCGTGATATCCAGGCATTTCGATAATTCGAGTCGCTCTTCTCCGAGCAGGTCGCGCAAAGTACTTCCGTCGATATACTCACTTACTATGTAATGACATCCTTCGGTCTCGCCGAACTCATAGATAGTGAGGATGCTCGGATGATTAAGGGCCGAGGCGGCCTTCGCTTCCTGAATAAAGCGTCTTAAGCCATCACCGCGGTCATCGAAATTCTCATTGATTATTTTTATCGCGACTTTCCGTTCCAGCTTATCGTCTCGGGCCAGGTAAACCTTCCCCATTCCGCCGACTCCGATCAATTCAATAATTTCGAAGCGATCCAGGAACCTGGTGGGAGGAAAGTCGGCTTTTGCATCCTCTTTTATGTCTATGCCCGCCCGTTCCATGAAAGTGGACCTGTCGGAACGCAATAGGGCCTCGACCTCGCGACGAAGGCCGTCGTTGCCACGGCATTCGCGTTCTAAAAGCTCATCGCGCGCCGACGGTTCGGCGTTTACCGCCGCATTAAAGATATCTTTGATCTTTTTCCAGTCTGCCGGATTCACTGAACACTTCCGTTCGTGAGTTGCGCTCCGAGCCAAGCCCTCGCTATCCGCCATTCACGCTTCACCGTGGTCCGTGATATTCCAAGGATCCGAGCCGTGTCCTCAACATCGAAGCCGCTGAAAAAGCGCAACTCCGCGATTCGGGCCTGCCGGGCATCAAATTCCGCCAATTTGTTAAGGGCCTCGTCGAGGTCGAGAAGTTCGATAACGTCCTTTTGCGCCGCCGCCGCCACCACGACGTCATCAATCGGCACGTGTATTATACTCGCCCCGCGCTTTGCCCGGTTCCGCGTCTTTGCATAGTCCACAAGAATGCGTCTCATGAGCGTCGCGCAGATCGCAAAAAAATGGATGCGGCTCTCCCACTCTAAAGTCTGCTGGCGACTCAGCTTAAGGTAGGTTTCGTTTATCAATGCGCTTGTCTGAAGAGTGTGCCCCGGACGCTCGCGGCGGAGAAATTGGTGTGCTTGACGGCGCAATTCGTCGTAGATGACGGGAAACAGCTCATTCGCTTCATCACCGCTGCCCTTGCTCCAGGCACGGAGCATGTCCGTGATCTCTGGAAATGAAGGTTTGGCCTGTGGCATGACGAACTCACCGTCCAAGGGTAGGTAACGCATCTAAAAAGTATCGCCTTTTGGCCATTCCGTCAATTTTTTAGGGTCTTCGGGCCCTGTTTTTCATATTTGTCGCGTATATATGCAGGGCCACATTCAGGCCTGAAAACTAGAACAATTTCAGGAGGACCTTATTATGAACCAGAAAACGATTTGCGGGGGGATCATACCGATGCTTGTATTGGTCGCCGCCATGGTGTCGCACGTTTACTCGCAGCCGAAGAACAACGCGGAACAGGTCACAATGGAACTTATCGGCCAAGTGACAAACCCATCGCCTGCCACCTCGATCCAGATCGGGTATTTGACTTACGCGAACGGCCTCGAATCGGAGTTGTTTACAGGTGTGCCAAACAACGAGACAAACGCATTGCTTACCTTTTTCAGCGATACAGTCACGACGAGGGTCATTAACAACGGTACGATCCGGACGATCAACAGAAGAGGAACATTCATGATCTATTTGGACACGACTCCAAATGGCGATTTCGCCGATCCCGATACCTTCCGTGACGGTTCTCCTGTGCTGACCGCAGATCTGCGCCACCAAGTGATCGTCGATACGATCACCTCGGCGTTTACGGCGACATTCACTCTAACAGTTACATCCGTCGAAGGGTTTGAGATCGGGAGTCAATACACCCGCCTCGGCAGGGTGGGGCAGAAGCTAAGACTAACGTTTTTCGGGCACCTAAACTCGCCCGGCCCACCTTCCGGCTATATTTCGGGAATGATGATCGGTAGCTGATCGCGCGCCACATAAGGAGGCGTCTAAGAGCGACACCGGCGCGGCCTTAAATCGCCGCGCCCCTGTCTCTCGTCCGACAGAGAACTCAATTTATTCTCGCCGGAATCCTCGAATTTGTGCCTATTTAAGGACCCCGCCGAAAGGTTAGATCATTGCAGTCCGATGCGCCGCAGTAGGTCAGCATAGCGCGGATCTGAACGCAGATTACGTCAGCCGATCGACCGGCGGGGTGTCGGTCCAGCAGTTCGGTTGACAGGCGACAAGCCGGTTCCGGCAGCTTATTTGCCGTAACAAAAGGAGAAACGAAATGAACATAAATTACATATCAAAAGTCAATAAAAATCTGCGGCCCGTTTTTTCAGCCATCTGTCTCTTGGTATTTATTTTTACCGCCACGGTTTTCGCCCAAACGCCGCCGCTTCGCGCCAACGCCAAGATCGCCTTTACCAGCGACCGCGACGGTAACCGGGAGATTTACGTGATGAACAACGACGGCACGGGACAGGTTCGATTGACGAACAATCCCGGCGCGGATAATTTCCCAGCCTTCTCGCCCGACGGAAGAAGAATTGCCTTTGTCAGCCAAAACGCTTCCGGCGCTTTCGCTATCAAAATAATGAACGCCGACGGGACAAACCAAACCGAGATTACCCCGATTGCCTTTGACAACAGCCCATTCCCATGGCACCAAATCAAATCTTTGGATTGGTCGGCCGACGGCAGCAAGATAGCCTTTGATGAAGGCGGCGAGATTTTCACCGTCAATGTTAACGGCAGCAATCGAACAAATCTCACCAACCATCCGTCTCAGGACTTTGCGCCTTCGTGGTCGCGCGACGGCTCTCGCATCGTGTTTAGTAGTTCCCGCGTTGCCTCTCTGACAATGCACACGATGAATGCTGACGGCAGCGATGTACGGGCGTTGCCAAGCACCGGCGAGTTTATTGATTACTCGCCAGACTGGTCACCGACCGGCACTAAAATCGTTTTTGTCGTTGGCAGTGAAAATTTTCTTCCGATTCTTTACATCGCCAATGCCGATGGCACAAATCGCCAACCCTTCGACGGTGACGGATTTGGCTCCAGTCACAGAAATAAACCGAACTGGTCGCCGGACGCGACGAAGATTATCTTTCACATCTGGGAATACTCCAGCGACGACGCGGAAATCTATGTTAAAAATGTGAACGGCGGCGCATTTATACGGCTAACCAACACAAACGGCAATAATTTTCAACCGTCATGGCAGCCACTTGCACCCGCAACGACATTCCCCGATTTTGACGGCGACGGCCGCGCGGACATATCCGTTTTTCGGCCGTCGGACAGGACCTGGTATCTGAACCGGTCAGGCCAAGGCTTTTCCGCCACACAGTTCGGACTCTCAGCCGACAAGATCACCCCGGCGGACTACGACGGCGATGGCAGAACCGATATTTCGGTTTATCGGGACGGCGTATGGTATTGGCTCAAAAGTTCGGATAACAGTTTTAATGCACGTCAATTCGGTATCGCTTCTGACATTCCCGTTCCGGCAGATTACACGGGCGACGGACGTGCCGAGTTAGCTGTTTATCGCGGCGGCGTGTGGTGGACTCTGAATTTAATCAATGAACAAGCAAACGCAAGTCAGTTCGGTGTTTCGACCGACAAACCTGTTCCGGCTGATTACGACGGCGACGGACGGATTGACCAAGCTGTTTATCGAAATGGCGAATGGCATTTGAACCGCTCGAGTCAAGGCTATACGGTTGTTAATTTCGGACTTGGGACAGATAAACCTGTCGTTGGCGATTACGACGGCGACGGACGAGCCGACCAAGCGGTTTATCGTGATGGAACCTGGTATTTACTGCAAAGTTCGCAAGGCTCCACGACTTTTCCGTTTGGCATCGCTACAGACATTCCCGCGCCCGCCGATTATGACGGCGACGGTAAAACAGATGCAGCGGTTTATCGCAACGGAGCTTGGTATCTGCGCCAAAGCACAAGCGGAATATCGATTCAGCAGTTCGGTTTGACAGACGACAAGCCTGTTCCAACGGCATATTTGCCGTAATCAAAAGG
>JACDAY010000155.1 GCA_013695195.1 Blastocatellia bacterium
ATCTATTTCTCCAGAATCCGTCGTTTAAAGGCAGGCGGCACGACAGAATTATCGAAAACTTCATAAGCAGCAGATTCAGCAAGCGGCTCGGGCTGCCTTTCTGCCCATTCGGCCTCTGTGTCGAGAAGCGTTTTTAATTCGGCTGCAACATTCCCCATTTCAGATTGAGAAACAATACCGCACTCAGCCAGATATTTCTCGTAACGCGCGACAGGATCGTTGTGTTCGGCCCACCAGGCGATCTCGCCGTCCGGCACGTAGGATTGATTATCATGTTCGGCGTGTCCTTTACGGCGATAGGTATGCGCCTCGATCAATACCGAACCGTTGCCGCTGCGTGCATAATCGACCGCTTCTTTCATTATCTCGTAACAGGCGATAACATCGTTGCCGTCCACCGATAAACCTTTTATACCGTAACCAACGGCTTTTTCAACAAAATTGCCGCAAGCCGCCTGGCCGCGAGTCGGCGTCGAATATGCGTAACCGTTATTTTCGATGATCGTGATCAATGGCAATTTCTGCACGGCGGCAAAGTTGACGCCTTCGTGAAACGCGCCGGTCGAGCTTGCGCCTTCGCCGATATAAGCAACGGCGACGCGGTTTTCCTTTTTCATGCGCGATGCCAGCAGGATACCGGTCATCACAGGTATCATATCGCCAAGATGCGAAATCGGCCCGACAAAACCCTTTTCAAGATCTGCAAAATGGAACTGGACGTCGGTTGCACGGCTCGGAGCCGCGCCCCGCCCCATATATTGAAGAAAAATCGTTCTCGGCAGAATTCCTTTTACAAAAACGGCTCCAATATCGCGTATCAACGGCGCTATGAAATCCTGCGGTTCTAGAGCAAACGCGGTTCCGACGGCCGTCGCCTCCTGCCCCAGTGACGTAAAAACCCCGCCCGTCAATTTCGCCTGCCGCTTGAGCATGACGGTTTTCTCGTCGAACATCCGCGTCAACTTTAAATAACGGTAGAGTTCGATCTGCTGTTCCTTAGTTAAAGAAGTTTCTTTTGTGCAGGAAAGTGGCTGCTCAGGTACGAGTTTTACAGTATTGGTCATTTTCTAATCTCTCGAACGAATAGACTAATAAAACCGACGACCGGAACATAAGCGTCAAGCTTGCCGGTGGCACACCCGCCCTCAGATTGATAAAAATCCATATTTTAATAAACCATTCTCGCTCTTACCGTTCCTTTTACATCCTTCAAAATATCAAAAGCCTCGTTTGAGATCGCCGATTCGACATCCAGGATCACATAACCAATATCGTCATTGGTTTTCAAATACTGGCCGACGATGTTGATGCCGCGTTTCGAAAGCCGAGAGTTTATTTCGCCCAGCACACCGGGAATATTTTTGTGAATATGCAAGATGCGGTGAGTCCCGGCCTGAGGCGGAAGATTGGCCGGCGGAACGGTATGCGAGCCTTCGGAGTTTCCGAATTCCAGATAGTTTGTCAATTTCGAGGTAACGTCAAGGCCGATGTTGGCCTGTGCTTCTTCGGTTGAGCCACCGATATGCGGCGTCAGAATTACGTTCGGCAAATTTTGCAGCACCGTTTCAAACGGATCGCCGGTCTTTTCCGGTTCTTCGGGAAAGACATCGATGGCTGCTCCGGCAATAACACCATTTTCTATATATTTTTTCAACGCGATCAGATCGACCACATCGCCTCGGCTGTAATTAAGAAAAATACTTCCTTTTTGCAGATGCTTCAGCTTTTCCTCGTTTATCAAATTATGCGTCGTCGCATCCGATGGCACGTGAACTGTTACGATATTTGATTTTTGCAGCAGCTCTTCCAGATCGCGAATCTGCCTGGCGTTCCCGTGCGGCAATTTGGTCGCAACATCATAATAGATTACCTGCATCCCCAGCGCTTCCGCCATTATCGAAAGCTGCGAGCCGATGTTGCCGTAACCGATAATGCCAAGCGTTTTGCCGCGAAGCTCAAAGCTTCCTTTCGCCTCTTTCTGCCATTCGCCGCGATGCGCAGCCGCGTTTTTGTCCGCGATCCGCCGGATCAAAATCACGCAGAGACCGATGACCAACTCCGCCACCGAACGCGTATTCGAATAAGGTGCATTAAAAACCGCAATCCCTTTCTCTGTTGCCGCTTTCAGTTCGACCTGATTGACGCCTATGCAAAACGCCCCGATCGCAAGCAGCTTGTCCGCTGAATTTATTATTTTTTCAGTGATCTGCGTCTTGCTTCGGATACCAAGCAAATGAACGCCTTTGACCGCTTTGACCAATTCCGCCTCGCTGAGCGCACCGTTAATCTTCTGAACCTGTAGATATCCGCTTTGATTCAACTCGTCAATCGCCGAATCGGAGATGTTTTCGAGTAATAGGATCATGATCTTGTCTCGAGGGTAAGATGTCTGCGATGCTTTCATAAAAGAGGCAAGTATAACAAAAACGAGAGCGAAGTTCGTCTCTCGTTGATAACTTTTAATTAAAATTAATTTCTTAACCATCCAGCGGAAGCATCTTTTATTCAAGCTTTTACCGAGGTTGCGTTCGCCGGTATTTATGCGTGATCGGCCTTCTTCTTCCGACGCCGATGGCGTTCTTGGAAATTATAAGAGCAGGCGGAAGCTGCCGGCGTTTGAATTCATTCGCCGGATGCTCGACTTTATTCAATATCGCATATACAAGTTCTGCGTCGTTGCCCTCGGCAATTATCTCTTTTGGTGAAAGCTTTTGCTCAAAATAAAGACGCAAAATCGGGTCCAGTAATTCGTATGGCGGCAGGCTATCCTGATCGAATTGATTCGGCGCCAATTCGGCGGACGGCTTTTTGTCGATGATTTTATTAGGAATGATCTGGCGCCCGGCGTTTTCGTTTATCTTGCGGGCGACCTTCCAGACTTCGGTTTTCAGAACGTCGCCGAGCACCGCCAAGCCGCCGTTAGTATCACCGTAAAGTGTACAATAACCGACAGCCAGCTCGGATTTATTTCCCGTGGAAAGCAGAAGTCTTCCTTCAGCATTCGAGATCGCCATAAGAATCACTCCGCGAAGGCGCGACTGCATATTTTCCGCCGCAAGGCTTTCGCCGCCTTTTGTCGGCTTATGCAGATTCATCTGTTTCAAAAGAACTTCGAACGAAGCAGAGATAGGTTCGAGACGGCTTTCGCAGCCGAGATTTTTTACTAATTCTTCAGAATCCTTAATGCTTCCCGCAGATGAAAATGGCGACGGCATCATCACGCAAAGTACATTTTCCGGCCCGATCGCCTCGACGGCCAAAGCAGCTGTAAGCGCCGAATCGATACCGCCCGAGAGGCCTAAAATGCAATTTGCAAAGCCGTTTTTGCATGCATAATCACGGATTCCAAGAACCAAAGCCTGGCGGATCGATTCTGTTTCGCTGCCGGTAATTCCCCTCGCGTCAGGTTTTCGAACATTGAGCTCGACCGTCTCCACAAATTCCTTGAAAGCCGCGGCCTGGAGAATTATATCTCCTTCTTCATCGGCGACCAGGCTTGCGCCGTCAAAAATAATACCGTCATTTCCGCCAACAAGATTTACAAAAACTATGGGAAGTTTAGCCGCTTTTGCCCGGTGCGCAACCATCTCGCAGCGCAGCTTGATCTTACCTTTATTATAAGGTGAGGCGTTGAGAGCAGCTATAATGTCCGCTCCGCTTTTGATCACAACATCCGTCGGATCCTCGTCATAAAGCCTATCCTTCCAAAAAGTTTTGTCGTTCCAAAAATCCTCGCAAACCACGACACCGATCCGATGTGTTTGCCCGTCTTTGCCTTCGATCTCGACGATTCCGTCGGGGTTTGTCTCCGGTTCAAAATACCTCGGATCGTCAAAAACGTCGTATTCTGGAAGGAGCATTTTATCAACAAACTTTATGAGCTTGCCGTCGGAGATAACAGCCGCCGTATTGTATAACCGGCGTCCGTTCGGGTTTGTATTCGGCCGGATCGTGCCGACGATAGCGGTTATGCCTACAGTTGCCGGAATTATTTTTTCGAGCGGTTCGAGCGAGTGCTCAATAATATCAGTGTCCTGGAACCAATCCTGCGACATATAGCCGTGAGTCGACACTTCGGGAAATATTATTAGATCGGATTCGTCCGCTTTGGCCTTTTCGATGGCTGCGATAATCTTTGCAAGATTACCATCAATGTCGCCGTTGGTCGTGTTGATTTGCCCGATTGTAACTTTCATGCGTAAATTATAAACGCAAAGCTGCAATTTAACAGTTCGGGGTGTGGAGAGTCATGAGTCAGAACCGCGAGCGGTAGCGACCGCGGTCTTTTAATTCCCGTAAATCCGCGGGAATAAAGTATGAGCCAACGGGTATCTTTGTTAAAGTTAGGAATATTTTCATCGAATGTATATGAAACCGAAATTAATTTTTTCGCTTTTGAGTTTGTTGCTTGTTTCCTGTTTGAGCCTGAGTGCACAGGAAAACACAACCGGTTCGAAAGCCGGCAAAATGCCGGTGGCCGACAGAACAAAGCCGCTAAAGGTCGGAGAAATCGCGCCTAATTTTACGTTGGGTGATCTTAACGGAAAACAAGTTATGCTTTCCAAGGCTAAAATGCCAGTGGTTCTGGTATTTTATCGCGGATATTGGTGACCATTCTGCGCTCGGCAGTTGGCCGAATTACGCAGTTTGCTGAAGCCAAACGAGAAAGTGTCGCTTTACGCTGTGAGTGTCGATCCTGTGGAGAAAAGCCTGGAGTTGACGCAGAAAATTGCCAAAGATGGTAACGGCGATGTGAATTTTCAGCTTCTTTCAGACCCAAATCACAAAACTATTGATGCTTACGGGCTGTTTGACCCGGCTTACGTCGGCAAGGGCGTCGAAGGCATTCCGCATCCGGCGGTCTATATTTTGGATAAAAATCGAAAGGTATTGTGGGCAAAGGTCGAATCGGATTACCGCAAACGTCCGACAAACGCGGACATACGCACAGAACTCGATAAACTAAAATAATCGAATAAAAAAGAACGGCGATTTCTATTTTTCACTTTTCACAAACTCGGGATTTTCGCTTTTCTTGACCATCGTCAAACGGTTTCCGCGTTCGTTATATTTGACCTCGTCCATAATATTGCATATGAAGAGACAGCCCCGGCCCGAGGTTTTGAAAAGATTTTCGGGATCAAGCGGATCGGGAATCGAATTTACGTCGAAACCGTCGCCTTCGTCCTCGACTGTAAAACGGGCTTCCTGACGCGTTAATTCCGCCGTAATCCGAACCATTTTCTGTGCATTAAACTTGTTGCCGTGCTTTACTGCGTTTACGAAAGCCTCGTCGAGGGCGACAAATAGGTTGGACTGCTCGGTATTCACCACGCCTAATTTTTCAACGCGTTTTGTCAGGTAATCCAGTATGGAGTGCATGGGCGAGATGGCGCTGGGCAGCTCGAATTCGATCTTTTCGTGCAGCTGCCGAACAAACTCGATCGTATCGACGAACCGGGTCTTGTAATTCAAAACTGTTTCGACAAAGTTTTTTAATTCATCCTCGTCAAGCTCATCGCGCCGGAAATTTGGAGCGCAAAGCTTAAACGCTTTGATTCTCTCGCCTGCATCTGCCGGAGACAGCTCGGGAAGACAAGATCCTTTATTTCCATTCAAAGGCGGTACTACTTCGCTATTATCGACGTCCAGATCGGTAATAATCAGATCGTAATCGTTAATATTTGCAACGGTTATCGCATCTCCACGGTTTTTGAGTATCCGGACCAGATGTCCCGCTGCGGAAAATGCGGAATCAAGCGCACTTGCTAAGTCGTCGTGGTCGTCAATGATCAGGATTTTTCTCTGCATTTCCCGTTGCTGCCCAATATATTTACGAAAAAGTATTTATCGTTGTTGCAAATAATACCCCAGATAGCTAATTATTTTCTATTCGTGACACAAGAAATCGAAAAAACTTATCGATTCGCCCCACTTACGAACTATTCGCTGAAGGAAAGAATCGTGATCCGTCTGGCGGATCGGGCCTTCTATTTATTAATACGAACAATCGGCAGCACAATCCGATATGAGGTCGAAGGATGGGAAAATTTTGAAGCGATCGAAAAAGCGGGAAAAGTGCCGATATATTCTTTTTGGCACAACCGGATATTTGCCGGGACTTACTTTTTTCGTAATCGCGGCATCGCAGTAATCACTTCGCAAAGCAAAGACGGCGAATATATAGCGCGTTTTATACAACGGCTCGGCTATGGTGCAGTCCGAGGTTCGTCAACACGCGGCGGTGTCGGCGCGCTCGTCGAAATGATCCGGTCCATGCGAAAAGGGATTCCTATGGCTTTCACCGTTGACGGCCCGAAAGGCCCACACTACAAGGCCAAACCGGGGCCGATTCTTCTAGCGAAAAAGACTGGTAACCCTCTAATGCCGTTCGTTGTTGAATGTAAGAATTTTTGGACAATCAATAATAGTTGGGACAAATTGCAAATTCCCAAGCCGTTTACGCGGGCCCGATTGAATATCGGTGAACCTATTTATGTTCCCGCGGACGCCACCGATGAAGATGTCCGAATTAAACTCGCCAAGCTCCAAAGTTCTCTGGACAACATGGTTGCCGCCGGAAAAAGATGGCGAACGGCAGTATAGTTTCTGAATTTTTTTCTGCTCGATTTAGCGGCAACATTACCGATTTCTATCTTTAAATATTTACCGGAGTTTGTTTTGAGAATAAATTATCAGCCTCATGCTGTTTAGCCAAAAAATTCGCAGCCATCAATACAAAACTGATCCATACTGCATCCGCCAGGAACAGATGTCCAAGCTGCATAACGATCGGGCCGAGCGTTAAAAGCGTGAGCGCTCCGAAAGCGATCTGCAGCAGTATTAAAACCGATAGAATGTTTGACCAGTAGCCGACGAAAGGATCGTTATCCGATTGCCGCTTCAGCCAGCCCGCAAGAAAAATGAGATAGACGCTGGTCATTATCGACAATATCGGATGGCTGAGACGCAGCCGGAGAAGGCCGTGCGATGAATTTGCAAAATCCATGACAATTCCCTCACCTACTGAGGTTGATGGGAATAGCATACTGCTCAACGCGGCAACCGAGCCGCTCGTTCCGACTAGAAAAAGAGCGATCACAGCCAGCCCTAGCAGCATGAGTGCTTTCGGTTCACAATTCAAACTAATACGCCGTCCGCTGCTCGCAAACCATGCTGTCAGGGTCAGAAATGCAAGCAGGATGAACGTATTCGTCAAATGTCCGATTGCCCAAAACGGACGTGCCGCCGTCAAGGCCTCCGCTGTGTTTCCGGTCAGCACAAGCCCTGCTCCGACAAGCGCCTCTGTAATTATAAAAATGAAAGAAACCACCGCCGTTTTGCGGATCGGATTCACACTTTCGAACTTGCGAAAAGCCCAGATAAGTAGAATCAAGACCGCAACAAAAGCGATGCCGCTCGTTACGCGATGTGAAAATTCTATAATGGTTTTTAGTTCCGGAGCCGACGGAATCATCTCGCCGTTGCAAGTCAGCCAAAACTGACCGCAGCCATCGCCCGATTTTGAGGCTCTCAGAAAAACGCCCCAAAGAATTACGACAATATTATAGGCCAGGACAATCCAAGTATACTTTGCGAACGCGGACGATGTTTTTCCGGTTTTCATTCCGATCAATTTGAAAAGTTCAGCTTCCTTCTTTCGCTCCGAACATTCCGGTGTCAGAATAGCATCTGTAAATAATATTCTGTAACCGGGGCAGTATCAGATACGCCTAATGGAAATCGAGCATTTTTTCACCTGTCCGTATTGCTGGCAGGAAATTTCTTTTGTTTTGGATCTCTCTGTCCAAGCGCAAAGTTATGTCGAGGACTGTGAAGTTTGCTGCCGCCCCATTCAGATCCGTTACACAGCCGAAAATATGGTGCTTTCAACCTTTGAGGCAGAAGATGTTGAGCAATAGAAAGCGGTCCCCGATATGGCCTGCTTCCGTTTTCGAATGAAAAAAGAACGCATAGATAAATTACTGCAGGAATTCGGATTTGTGGATTCATCCGCAAAAGCCCGGGCCTTAGTGATGGCCGGTTCCGTTCTCGTCAACGAAAAACGCGTCAACAAGCCTTCGGAAAGTTTTCCTTTGAATGCTCAAATTCGTGTTAAAGGCGAAACTCTCGAATCGAGATATGTGGGGCGCGGGGGACTAAAACTCGAAAAAGCGCTTTCGGATTTTCATATCTGTCCGGACGGATATGTCTGTCTTGATGTCGGCTCCTCAACCGGCGGCTTTACCGATTGTCTGCTAAAGCACGGTGCCGGAAAAGTCGTTGCTATCGACGTCGGAACTAATCAGATCGTGTGGGGCCTTCGGAACGATCCGCGAGTCGAGGTCCGTGAAAATACAAACGCACGCAATCTGGCAACCGGCGATTTTAACGAGAAATTCGACATTGCGGTAATGGACGTTTCGTTTATATCCGTGAAAATGCTTCTGCCGGTTTTGATCCCTTTGCTCAAGGACGAAGGAAAGATCATTACACTCATCAAACCGCAATTCGAGGTTGGAAAAGGCGAAGTGGGGAACGGCGGAATTGTCCGTGAACCGGAAAAGCAGGATCGTGTAGTTTATGAAATTAATCAGTTCGCCCTGGCGGCCGGCCTGCGGGTTATCGGTGTGATCGAATCCCCGATTTTCGGTGCGGCAGGCAACAGGGAATTCCTTGCTCTTTATGGAAAAAGGTAATAAAAAGGACTCGAAGCTCAAAGAATTGACGACTGAGTTTAAAGAGGGAGTCGATTATTATTTTGAGGACGGATTAATGATACTTACCGCTCATTTTCTGAGAAAACGCGGGTATTGCTGCGATAATAGTTGCAGAAATTGCCCGTATCCAAAAGATCAGCTCAAAAATGATTAGAGCAGAAATTCTTCCAACTCATTGTGAGCCGAGATTTCTAGATTGCGATATTTGCCTTTAGAGACATCAAAGTCATCTTGAGATAAAAAGTTGATAGGGGTGCGGGCGATCTGGATCAACATTTCAGGTGAACAGCAAACCTGCTTGTATTTCTCCCTGTCGTTTCGTAAATCTTCCTGACCATCGAGCCAATTCAAAACCTCTTCGAAAACTTTTCTGCGGCCTTCACCTTGCGGTTTTAAAAGACTGTAATGCATCCATTTGCCATCGCGTCTGGCTTGAACTATGCCTGCATTTCGCAGATATGCCAGATGGCGTGAGATCTTAGGCTGGCTGCTTCCGATTACTTCGGTGAAAAAGCAGACGCAGACTTCTTCATCCCGCATAAGATTAAGAATGCGCAGGCGGGTTTTATCCGCCAGAGCCATAAAAAACATTTCCATATACGTTAAAGCGTTTTCGTTCATGCAAAAACAATATCATAAAAATGAAATTTTGTGTTGACAAAAATAAATGCCAGGAATATATTCGTTCTTACATATGTGTTAAAGCATATATGAATTTATAGTTAGGGGTTAAGAATGAAAACACATCTTTCGATCAATGTCACCAATGTAAAAGACAGCATCAATTTCTATACAGTTATGTTTGGGGTTGAACCCGTAAAGGTTCGGGCCGACTACGCGAAATTCGATATCGACAATCCGCGCTTGAACTTCACAATGAACCAGCAAAGTTTTGAAAGGGGCGGCTCACTTTCTCATTTAGGGTTACAGGTCGAATCGACCGAGGAAGTACTGGAAATGACAGAGCGCTGGGCGGCCGGGGGGCTTGTTACTTTGGCAGAGATGAAGACTGATTGCTGTTATGCCTTGCAGGACAAAACATGGGTTCAGGATCCGGACGGCAACCGATGGGAAGTTTTCACCGTTCTGGAAAATACCGAAGGCACTGAAAAGACGGCGTCCGGTTGTTGCAGTCTGTCCGTTGGAGCGGTTAGTATAAATCGTTCTGAAAACAACACAGCCGTGGTTAGATAAAGAATGAGCGAAAAGTCCTTTGATACTTTGGCCGTACATGCGGGCGAAGACCGAACGCAGAATCACGGAGCAGTTTCGGTTCCTATATATCCTGCGTCGGTCTTTGCCTTTACGGATGCAGACGAGGGTGCGGCGATCCACAATCACGAAAAGGAAGGTTATTTCTATGGCCGCCTGGGAAATCCCACCCAATCCGCTTTGGAGAAGGTCATGGCCGAGCTGGAAAATGGCGAGGGCGCCCTGGCGTTTGCCTCCGGTATGGCGGCTGTTTCGGCATCTATTTTTACAATCGTGAAATCCGGCGATCACATCGTGGCGCCCGGGTCGATGTATTCTACAACGACGAACTTTTTTCAGTATCTGCACGAAAATTTCGGGGTCGAAACGACTTTTACCGACGCGGCAAATGTCGAAAATTATCGGGAAGCTACTCAACCAAATACAAAGATATTTTGGATCGAAACGCCTTCGAATCCATTAGTAAGGATCACGGATATTGCCGCCGTCGCTGAATTCGCTATGACTAAAGGCATCAAAACGATAGCCGATAATACCTTCGCAACACCTTTCAATCAGCGGCCATTGGAACTAGGTGTTGATCTTCTTGTTCACAGCGCCACTAAATATCTGGGAGGCCACAGCGATCTGACCGCAGGGTTGATGGTCGGCAGCAGGGATATAATCGATAAGGCCAGACTTTCAACGACAAAACTGTTTGGCGGGAATATAGCCCCGGCGGTCGCATGGCTGTTGATGCGCGGAATTAAAACTCTGGCGCTGCGCATGGAGCGGCATAATGCCAACGCATCTGTTTTAGCAAATATGTTGGCCGGACACGCAAAAGTACAGGAAGTTTTTTATCCGGGTTTGAAAACTCACCAGAATCATGAGATTGCGAAACGGCAAATGACAGGCTTTGGCGGTATGATCGGGTTCGATCTTGGGAGCTTCGGGGCCGCAAAGTTATTCATAAATAACGTAAAGCTTTGCACCTTGGCGACTTCGCTCGGAGGCGTTGAGACGATTGTGCAGCATTCCGCAGCGATGACGCACGCCGCGTTACCGCCGGAACAGCGGGCCATGGCAGGCATTTCCGATGGGTTGATCAGACTTTCTGTCGGGATAGAGGATGTCGATGATCTTTCTCAAGATCTGGAGCAAGCGCTGAACGCTATTTAACTTCATGACATTAACACGAAAGCTGACGGCCGAATTTCTGGGTACCGCCGGGCTGTTGACCGTAGTTGTCGGTTCGGGAATAATGGGTGAACGACTTGCGGGCGGAAACGTGGCAATCGTGCTTTTGGCAAACTCGTTAGCAACGGGCGCAGGACTGGTTTTTCTCATATATGGTTTTGCAAATATTTCAGGCGCTCATTTCAATCCGGTGGTTACGCTTACCGAAACATTTCGTGGAAATCTTAAATGGAGCGATTGCGGTCTTTACTGTGTTATTCAAATTCTGGGAGCGTTTTCGGGCGTCGGTTTGGCGAATCTGATGTTCGGATTGCCCGCCTTTTTCGCCTCGGCCAAGATAAGGGAAGGCAATGCTCAATTTCTCGGCGAATTTATCGCAACATTCGGCCTGATCGCTGTAATCCGTACTGGAGTAAAATTTCAATTGAATCTGGTTCCCGTGTTGGTGGCATGCTATATCACTGCGGCATATTGGTTTACAAGCTCTACGTCGTTTGCGAACCCAGCCGTTACACTGGCCCGTTCGGTGTCGGACACTTTTGCCGGAATCGCTCCCTCGAGTGTTCCGATGTTTATAATTGCGCAGTTATTCGGAGCGCTTGCCGCGATGATTGTTTTCGACTGGCTTTTGAAGGAGGAAACGGAGAATGGATGAAAAAAGAAAGATACTGATATTGTGCACTGGAAATTCCGCGAGAAGTCAGATGGCTGAGGGGCTCCTAAATCATATTGGCGGAGGCGAATATGAAGTGTTCAGTGCCGGGACAAATCCTGGTTCGGTTCGTCACGAAGCGGTCAAAGTAATGGAGGAGATCGGGATTGATATATCTTTTCATCGTTCGAAGTCTGTGGATGAATTTTCCGGCGTCGGGATAGATTTTGTTATAACCGTTTGCGACAATGCAAAGCAAAACTGCCCGTATTTCCCGCCCAAAACGAAGCTGATCCATCACTCTTTCGATGATCCGGCGAAGGTCGAAGGTAATGAAGAAACGCGAATGGCCGCATTCCGACAAGTACGAGACGAAATTAATCAGTTTTTTACAAAGGATTTCGTAAAGATTATAAATTGATCAAAAAGTCATTTAAAACGGCGTATCGGATACGAATCTAAAAACTTCGGCCCACATGCAGGAGAATAGAAAAGAGGAACGAAACGATTCGTTCCCCCGGAGGACTTCTAAATTAATCATTTTGTCAGATGTCCCTGTTTTCGCCTTTCGATTTGCTCATTCCCGACGCTGCTTGAGTTTGTGGCAGCGGAGCGCCGACGGCATCAGATTTGGTCAACGGCTTGTCGTCGACGCTGTCGTCAACCAGATCGCTGACAATAAGTTTACCGGAGTGTTTCGTGAACATCAACAGCTCCTTTTCCTTGTCAAAATCTACCATTACAAAATCGCCGGTTTCTATCTGCTGCGTGGCGACCAGATTTGAAAGCGGATAAACCAGGAAGCGTTCGATCGAGCGTTTCAGGTGCCGTGCACCATATTTAAGATCTATCCCTTCGCTGAGCAGAAATTCTTTTGCCTCGCCTGCGCATTCAAAGACAAATTTCGTCCCGGCGGATTCGGTGATGCGGTCTTGCACTGACGTAAGCTCTATATCCAGAATTTTTCGCAGGTGATGCTCCTTCAAACTGCGGAAAACCACTACTTTATCGATACGGTTCATAAATTCGGGCGAGAATTTACGTTTCGCTGCTTCGAGCGCCGTACGATAAATTTTTGTATCGATCTCGTCGTCATCCTGCTGTTTTGCACCTGATTTGGTCGGTGCGAAACCGATGCCGCCGGAGATCATATCGGACATTTCCCGCGCACCGAGATTGGATGTCATGATGACAACGGTTCGCGAAAAGTCCACGCGACGGTTGTCGCCCAGCGTCAATGTCGCTTTGTCCAAAATGCCCAGAAGAAGCTGCCACAGCGAGTCGGAAGCTTTTTCGATCTCATCGAAAAGCACGAATGTCAATTTAGTGTCGTCCGTATGAGCCTTGTCCAGATTTTCCTGTGTCAGCATCGGCGACGTTTCGCGGTGGCCGAGATACCCCGGAGGCGAGCCGATAAGCTTTGCAATCTCGTGCGAATGTTGAAACTCCGCACAGTCGATCTTTACGACCGTGTGCGGCTCGCCAAAAAGGACTTCGGATGCAGCCTCGACAACACGGGTTTTGCCGGAGCCGGTCGGGCCTAAAAACAGCATAGTTCCGATCGGACGTGAAGGGTTGTTCATTCCTGCGAGATAAATCTGGAAAAGCCCGCTAAGCCGCCGCACGCCGCGTTCCTGGCCCACGATCAGGGCGGAGAGTTTGTCTTCAAACTCTTTTGCACGCGGGCTTTTTCTTTCCGGATCGAGTAAAACTCCCTTTTCACTGCTTTCTTTTTTGGTCGCCGTGTCGTTTCTCATTTCATTTTCTCCTCAAACGAAACGCGCAGTTGCTGCTAAACGTTTCGTTAACCAAACGACGGTTTTTCAAGGCCGGACTTGTCAAATAAAGAGCGGCAAATCCGTCGTAATAAAGATGATTTCAATGTATGTTTCGTTGGCTGGACTTTAGGTAGGCATGTCCAGAGGCTGTGAACCGAAGAAACGGCTCCTCGTAATTATTAACACAAATTTGCGTGAGATAGCAAGCAAATTTTCGTAAATATAAAAAAATTCTGGATTTTTGCTTTTAATCATAATAATGGGAACTGTCAGTAACAACGCCTTGTCCACCTGGCGCGTTTGTAGCCAGCAGCCGTCAGTCGTAATACTCGAGCCCGAGATGGGTTATCAAATCCTCGCCTTTCAGATGACGCAGCGTGTTCTTTAATTTCATCAATTGAATAAAGAGATCGTGCTCGGGGTAGAGCCCCGGAGCCGTCTGCGGAGATTTGAAATAAAAGGACAGCCATTCCTGAACGCCCTTCATCCCTGCGCGTTGTGCAAGGTCTAAAAACAGTGCCAAATCCAGACAAAGCGGAGCAGCAAGGATCGAGTCGCGGCAAAGAAAATCGATCTTTATCTGCATTTTATAGCCGAGCCAGCCGAAAATGTCCACGCTGTCCCAACCTTCCTTGTTGTCGCCGCGCGGCGGGTAATAATTTATGCGGACGACGTGCGAAAAATCTTTGTACAATTCCGGGTAAACGTCAGGCTGTAGAATATGTTCAAGCACGGACAGTTTTGATTCTTCCTTGGTTCTAAAAGCTTCGGGGTCGTCAAGAACTTCCCCGTCACGGTTTCCGAGAATATTCGTCGAATACCAGCCGTCGAGCCCCAGCATTCGCGATTTCAAACCCGGAGCGAGTATAGTTTTCATCAGGGTTTGCCCGGTTTTGAAGTCTTTTCCGCAAATCGGCACTTTGTTTTGCTCGGCCAGACTCGTGAGCGCCGGAATATCGACCGAAAGGTTCGGAGCACCGTTGGCAAACGGAACGCCCGATTTCAAAGCGGCGTAGGCGTATATCATCGACGGTGCTATCGCGGGATCGTTGTCGTACATTCCTTTTTCGAGCGAATCGAGAGTCTGATGAACCTCGGAAGGCTCGAGGAAAATCTCCGTCGAGGCGGCCCAAATCATAACGAGCCGTTCGCAATTATTGTCCGACTTAAATCGTGCTATATCTTCAATCAGCTGCTCGGCAAGCTCCATTTTATTCTTGCCGGTCTTGACGTTTTCACCATGCAGCCGTTTTACATAATTTTGTTCGAAGACGGCAGGCATCGGCTTTAGAGAAGCAAGCTGCTCGGAAACCTGATTCAACAGGTCTTTCTCCAAAACGCCTGCATTCATGGCCGCGTCAAAGGCGCTGTCGGTAAAAATATCCCATGCACCGAACACGATGTCGTTCATATCAGCGAGCGGGACAAAATCCCTGATCCTCGGCGAACGGTTATCGGTCCGTTTGCCGAGTCTGATCGATCCCATTTGGGTCAGGCTGCCCACCGGATTTGCAAGGCCGCGCTTTATAGCCTCGACACCGGCGACAAACGTTGTGCTGAC
>JACDAY010000360.1 GCA_013695195.1 Blastocatellia bacterium
GGATGATTATCGGGGCAAGATCCTGATGATAATGGTCAATGATCCGCCTGCCACCACTGACGAACCTAATCTTTTCGGCGGAAAAACTTTGACCTATTACGGCCGCTGGACTTATAAATACGAGGAAGCCGCAAGACGCGGCGCCGCCGGAGTGATTTTGATTCATACTACCGAATCGGCCGGTTACGGTTGGAACGTTGTCGAAACTTCAAACGGTAATTGGCGGTATGAAATTGCCCGGACAGCCGTCGATAAAACACCATTCTTGAAAATTAAATCCTGGGTTACAAATGATGCGGCCGCCAACATTTTAAAGAACGCAAATCTCAATTTAGACGAGCTTCGAGCGAAAGCAAATATTCGTGGTTTTAAGCCAGTCAATACAGGTTTGAAAGTCAAATTAAATCTCCAAAGCGAAATGCAGACCTTCGATTCGCCGAATGTAGTTGGAATAGTTAAGGGAAGCGATCCGAAACTTGGGAGCGAATATGTAATTTACACGGCGCACTGGGACCATCTCGGAATTGGCAAACCGGATGCGGAGGGAGATAAAATTTATAATGGAGCTTACGATAATGCTTCAGGCGTTGCCGCTGTCCTGGGAATCGCCGACGTTTTGGCTAAGATGCCGAAAAAACCAAAACGTTCAATCTTCTTTCTATTTCCAACAGCGGAAGAACAGGGCTTGCTCGGAGCTGAATATTACTCGCTGAATCCTGTAATTCCTTTGTCCAAAACTGCGGCCAACGTCAATATCGACGGCGTTAACTTCTTCGGCAAAACATCGGATTTTTCGGCGTTGGGCGCTGAGCGTTCGTCGGTCGCATCGATTATCGACGAGGCCGCTAAAGAAAGGAAATTCACGGTCAAAGGCGACACGAAACCCGAACAGGGCTTTTTTTTCCGATCCGATCATTTTCCATTCGCTAAGGTCGGTGTGCCCGCAATCTCGCTCCGCCATGGAGACTCGTTCATAAAGCCTCTGAGCGGTGAAGCGGCAAGTTTTTTCCGGGATTATACTGCAAAATATTATCATCAGGCGTCGGATGAATATAGAGACTGGTGGGATGTTTCGGCAATGGTGCAGGAAGCAGAACTTGGTCTGGCAATTGGGATAAAGCTCGCCAACCTGCCTTCTATGCTGCGATACAATGACACCGACGAATTTTCAGCTGCCGATAAAAAGAGGTTCGACAAGTAGTTAGCTAAGTTTATTGAGTTGATTAGCTAGATGTGCCATAATCAGCGCTAGAGGTTGAAATTATGACCCAAGTGAATGTCCACGAAGCAAAAACAAACCTGAGCAAGTTAATCGATAAGGCTGAAAAGGGCGAAGAGGTAATTATCGCGAAGAATGGCATCCCCAAGGTGCGGCTAGTACCAATAAAACCGGAGGGTAAACACTGGTTTGGCATGGACGAGGGAAAGGGTTGGATCGCAGACGATTTCGACGAGCTTCCTCCCGATATTCTGGCGGCATTTTATGGTGAAGACGAAGAAGAAAATTCTAATTGATACCCATTTCTTTCTCTGGATTTTTATCGAGCCCAAACGATTTTCCGATGCCGCCAGGAGGTTTATAGAAAATACGGACGAAAACGATTTCTTCCTGTCATATGTAAGTTCTTGGGAAGCAACGATTAAATTTGGTTTGGGAAAGCTTAGATTGCCGAAACCACCGGACATATTTATACCCGAACGGGTAAGAGTTGCGGAATATTTTCATCTTCCGATCGAACTTGGACACGTATTGAATGTCCATTCGCTGCCCCTAATTCATCGCGACCCATTCGACCGTCTTTTAATTTCACAGGCAAAATCGGAAGATCTCATTATCCTGACTGAAGACCGTAAATTTAATAGATACGATATCAAGACAATAGGTTTTTCAGATATTTCTTAATGCAGAATCCGTTTTACATTTCCACCCCTATTTATTACGCCAACAGCCTTCCGCATCTCGGGCATCTATATACGACAATCGTCGCGGATGTGATCCAGCGTTACAAAAAACAACGTGGTTTTGAAACTTATTTTTTAACGGGAACTGATGAGCACGGCATTAATATCCAGCGCGCGGCCGAAAAAAATGGACTGACGCCGAAAGAGCAGGTTGATTATGTTTCCGGCGAGCTAAAGCGGATGTTTCGCGATTTCAATCTGGACAC
>JACDAY010000364.1 GCA_013695195.1 Blastocatellia bacterium
GAAGAGACCAGGTCAAAGGAAACGCCCCCGCCGCCAACAACTACTGAAAACCCGAATGAGCCGCAGATCAAAGAAACGGCGTCCCGCAGCAACGCGGCGCGTGTGAAAGACAGCGGGACAGCGGGACAGCTGGACAACGGCCGATTGATCGTCTCTCCAATCGCTGCCCGGATGGCGGCAGAGAACGGGGTCGATTTGAAGTCTCTCAACGGCTCAGGGCCCAACGGGCGAATTATCAAACGCGATATCGAAGCGGCGCTGGAGTCCAAAGTCCAAAGTCCAAAGTCCAAAGCCGCAAAACCGTTCGAGCCATCGACTGTTGTCGGCGCATCTCCGTTCCGAGATGAGAATACATCGCAGATACGACGCGTTATCGCAAGCCGTTTGGCTGAATCGCTCGGCCCGATCCCGACGTTTTATCTCACTATTGAAGTGGAGATGGACAACGTTCTCGCTCTTCGTAAACAACTAAACTCAAACCAATCCGATGAAGAAAAGATCAGCGTAAACGACATAATCGTAAAGGTCGCGGCAATGTCTCTAATGAAGCATCCGTTTGTAAATGCGTCGTACCAGGATAAAACGCTCAGGTTTTACGAACAGGCGGACATCGGCGTTGCTGTCGCAATCGACGAAGGCCTGATCACGCCTGTCGTTCGCGGTGCAAACCTGAAAGGATTTGCGGAAATCTCAGCGGAGATTCGCGATCTTGCGGCGAAAGCAAAGGCCAAAAAACTCCCGCCCGAAGATTACACCGGTGCCACATTCTCTATCAGCAATCTAGGTATGATGGGAATAAAGGAGTTCACGGCGATCATCAATCCGCCCGAAGCCTCGATAATCGCCGTCGGCGGAGCAAATCCGACGCCCGTGGTTCGAGACGGCGAGATCGTCGTTCGAAATATTATGAATGTTACGATGTCCTGCGATCACCGCGTTATCGACGGTGCGACGGGAGCGAAGTTCCTTCAAACCTTCAAGCAAATGCTCGAAAATCCGGTGCTGATGTTGATGTAAATAATTTCTTTGATCGTCGCGACCGAAAGTTCAACGCCCATCCAATAACGAAGCATTTTGGGCTTTTGTCAGCATTTCCGACTTTTTTCGATCTAACTCGGCCTTTTTCGCTTCGCCTATCGAATCATAAGCCAGCGCGCGATTGTGGTATATCGGGGCAAAATCCGGTTCGAGCTCTAAAGCACGGTCGAAATTTTTTATGGCATCCCGGTAATTTCGGCGTTTTAGGTGTACGTTGCCGCGGCCGATGTAAGCGAACACGAGTTGGGGTGACAGCTCGATCGCCTTATCAAAATCCTTGAGCGCATTTGCGAAATCATTTTCCGCCGCAGCCAATACCGCCCGGTTATAATAGCCCTGAACAAACGCCGGTTCGATCTCCACGGCGCGGGTGAAGTCCTTTAATGCTGCATCCCGGCTGCCTTTGATCTGAAGAGCGGTGCCGCGATTGTTGTACGCTTCCACAAAATCCGGGTAAATCTCGATTGCCTTGGAGTAATTCGATATCCGGCAAATGCTGTCGGTTGCGCCGCACTCGCTTCCCCGTTCGAAAAAGGCTATAGCTTTTGTTTCCAGAGCAGGATTAATTGGGACGCGGCTGGGTTTTATGCTTTGCTGGGCTGAAACATCGAGCAGAAGCACGAGAGATACGGCGAATGAAAAGACCAATATCTTCATCTTTTAGTTCCTTATATTCTAGTTTTTTACGTCGAAATATCGGGTGATATACGTGGCTCGAAAATATTAAACCAATTTTGAATAAATGCAAAGCAATTTTTTTTAGCAGGTATTTAGCTTTTGAGATTTCGGAATTGTGAAATCTAATGCATTCGTCTAGGTTTTAGCTTGATGGATGAAAGTGAGGGCCGAAAAGTTAATAGCTATGCGCCGCATCTTGCGCTGCTGGCGGTTCAGCTATTCTTCGGCACGCTGCCGGTAATCGGCAAGGTTGTTTTGGCGGTTATTCCCAGTGTTGCCCTGGTTGGTTTTCGCGTTGGGATAACAGCGTTTCTATTATTTGTTTTTCAGCGGTCGCGTGGGAATTTGCGTCTTGATGAGCGGGGCGATTATTTTAGGTTGGCGTTTCTGAGCATTTTTGGGGTGACGATCAATCAGCTGTTGTTTGTCGGCGGGCTGTCGCTGACAAAAGCCTCGAATACTTCCCTTCTGGCTGTCACGATACCGATCTTTGCATTAACTATCGGTGCTGTTTGGGGTGTAGAAAAGCTACGAGCCGTAAAGG
>JACDAY010000375.1 GCA_013695195.1 Blastocatellia bacterium
GCGGATAGTTTTCCTGTCAACATCAACTTCCTTGCAGATCGCCTCTGCAAAAGGGATCATATACTCCTTTGTTTCGCCCTGCACGACCAAAATCTCGGTGCCGCCTGTCCGCATCACTTCACTAACACTGCCTATCGGTTCTCCCTCGATGGTTTGCACCGCACAGCCAATAAGCTGCCAATCGAAAAATTCTCCATCGCTCAGTTCTGCCGCATCGGTTTCCGCAATGCAAACTTCGACGTTTCGGAGAGTTTCGGCTGATTCGATCGAATCATAACCCGAAAATTTTAGAACGACTCTGCCTTTCTGAAAAAAGAACTTCTCAATTTTCAATTCACGCTGTTCGCTGTCCGGAAAAAGCCCGATGACATCAGGCAAAGCTTCAAACCGCTCAGGAAAATCGGTCAGGACATCTGCCACTACTTCGCCCCGCAAACCGCGAGGTTTCGAGATTCTGGCGATTGCTACCAAATCTTCCATCGTAACGCCACCTTCCCGGTAGCTGTCTGGAGGGCATCTTGCCCTCAACACGGCAGCAAGATAGTGCCGATACAGCCGGCAAGATGCCCAGTTACTAATCCTCGACCAGATCTAGCTGAAATCGCTTGCCCTGCTTTTGCCCGGCGTAATAGAGAATACTGCGGATCGCCTTCACGGTCCTGCCCTCGCGGCCGATCAGCCTGCCCATGTCGTTTTCGCCGACCCGCACCTGTATTCTGACGTTACTTCCATTGGATTTTTCAGTCACGTCCACATCGTCAGGCTGCGCGACAAGCGCTTTGACAATTTTCTCCACGGCTTCTTTCATATCGAACATTCGCCACAGAGGTCACAGAGTTTTTAAGTTTAAAATTCTCTGTGTTCTCTGTGGCTAGTATTATTCCGCCGCTTCCGCGGGATTATTCTTGATCAGGCTCGCAACGGTCTCGGTCGGCTGTGCGCCCACACCGATCCAATACTGGATACGGTCGTGCTTTAACAGCACTTCCGATGGATCGACCATCGGATTATAAGTCCCGACGTTTTCCAGATATTTGCCGTCGCGTTTCGAACGCTTTTCCTTTACCACGAGGCGATAAAAAGGTTTCCCCTTTGAGCCCATTCTCATTAAACTTATTGCTAACATAATGTTTTAGTCGTGAGTCTTGAGTCATAAGTCTTGAGCCGAAAAAGAAACTTCCGGCTTCAGACTCGAGACTCAAGACTTGGGACTTCTTATCTCCGCTTCTTGTGTCTTTTCTTTTTCTTGATCGACTTCGAAACGCTGCTGCCTGCTTCGCCGCCATTGCCAAAATCTTCGCCGCCGTTTCCGAGCAAGCCGGTAAGCCCGCCGTTCATACCGCCGCCGCCTAACATTCCTCCAAGCCCGCCGGCTAATCCGCCCATCATCTTTTTACCCAGCCCTCCGAATAAGCCACCCTTATTCATCTGGGCCATCATCTTCTTCATCTGCTCGTATTGACGTATCAGCTGATTGACTTCAGCGATGGTTGAACCCGAGCCTTTTGCCACACGCGTTTTTCGGCTGGCATCCAAAACCTTATGGTTATTACGCTCAACTTTTGTCATCGAATCGATGATCGCTTCCGTTCGCCTCATCTGAATATCGACTTCGGCTCCCTGCTCGTCGGAAAGTTGCAGCCCGCCCATCATCTGTTCGGGAAGCATCTTCATCAGTTTCGACATCGAGCCGAGCTTTTTGAACTGGCCGAGCTGGCTGCGAAAATCTTCGAGCGTAAACTGATTACGCGTCATTTTCGCCAGCTGCTCCTGCGCTTCTTCCTCGTTGATCTTTCCCTGAACTTCCTCGATCAGCGTGAGCACATCACCCATCCCAAGGATTCGCTGGGCGATCCGGTCGGGATAAAACGGCTCGATCGCGTCGTATTTTTCGCCGACGCCGACAAATTTTACCGGTTGCCCGATCACCTGCTTAATCGAGAGCGCCGCGCCGCCGCGGGCATCGCCGTCCATTTTCGTCAGGACGACGCCGGTGATACCGATTCTTTCGTGAAAGACCTCCGCCGAACGAACAGCGTCCTGGCCGGTCATCGCATCCGCGACAAACAAAACCTCGATCGGCTTTGTTTCGGCCTTGATCCGCTCGAGCTCGACCATCAGGTCGTCATCGATATGAAGACGGCCGGCCGTGTCGATCATCAAGGTGTCGAAACCCATTTCCTGGGCGTGCTTCATAGCACCCCGCACCAGCGTTAACGGATCGTTTGTTTCCTTATCCTGATAAACGGCCTGCCCCACCGCTCCGGCGACAACTCGCAGCTGCTCGCGTGCCGCCGGGCGATAAACATCAACTGAGACCAAAAGCGGTTTCCGCTCCTGGTTATCGGCAAGCCATTTTGCGATCTTTCCCGTCGAAGTCGTCTTACCTGAGCCCTGCAAACCGACAATCATTACCACGTTCGGTATCTGCTTGGTAAACACAAGCCGTGACGAAGTTCCGCCCATCAACTCGGAAAGTTCGTCGTAAACGATCTTGACGACCTGTTCATGCGGTTTCAGGTCCTGCCAGACGTCCTGCCCTTCCGCTTTTGCGCGAACCGCTTCAACAAAATCCTTCGCGACCTTATAATTTACATCCGCTTCGAGCAGAGCCATCCGTATTTCACGAAGAGCCGCATCTACGTGCTCAGGCGTCAATTTGCCCTGTCCACGCAGATTTTTCAGCGTTTTCTTTAGTTTATCGGACAGCGATTCGAACATATAAGCACACTTCGGCCACAAGAGTCGAAACTATAAATAATAGGGGTTTGGAGGTGCGGTGTCAAGAAACGTACCTTTACGACTACTCACCGAATGTTAGTATCCCCGTTTTTATATCCGTATAACTCGCGAATCGCATTACGCATTCTAAACACCACATTCTTATCAGAAGTTGTCTTGGCCGGATAAATCACATGTGTGTTGAATACAATGATCGAAACTGAACGGCTTGAAGGCTCGAGATCGATATAGCTGATAAAGCCGTTTTGGTCGCCGCCGTGGCCGAGGCCTTTGGGGCCCGAATGATTGCTAACCGATTGAATAAAGTCGCATCAGCGAACCATGCTCTAGTTATTGATTGTAAACGCTTCCCCGGTGGCCGATCCTAACTACCGTCACGATCAGTTGTTTATCCTGAATTTCGTAGACGATGCGATAAATGCCCTGGCGGACGCGATAGCGTTCCTGGTCTGACAGCTTTTCACAGCTCGGACCGCGAGGGTCGTCGGCCAATGCATCAATTCGCTTTAGAATGCGAGTTACATCCGCTTTCGCGATCGGCCTCAGATCCTTGTAAACCGACCGCTTAAACACGAGCTCATATTTTGCCATCTGCTTTTAGCTTTGCGAGAAGGGTTTCGTATGAGATTACGGGTTCCGACGCCCGTTTTTCGAAGGCATCGAGGTCTTCCTGATCTTCGCTCAAAGCGATGCGGAGGGACTCATTGACTATGTCCGAAATTGTGCGATTCGTGTGCGCAGATTTTATTCGCACCGCCCGATGCAGTTCGGGCTCAAAGTAAATAGTTGCTCTTTTTTGTTCCACAGCCATAAAGACACTATATCGTCATAACGTCTAAACGTCAAAATGCCTATTTTTCCCAACGACTATATGATTCACGGCGGCTGGTAATAAAGGAACTGGTATTTGTGATCACGGAAACCCTACTCGTATGACGAATTAATGATCTCAGTATAACGCGTGGACAGCGGTTCTCAATCTGCTTACTACGTCTTTTTCGGACAGTTTGTTCGCCGGATAAATCACGTTTGTATTGAAAACAATAATAGATGCTGTCCGGCTCACCGGCTCGAAATTAATATAGCTGATGAAGCCGTTTTGATCGCCGCCGTGGCCGAGGAATGTGCGGCCGTCGCGGCGGTTTAGGAAATAGATCAGCCCGATGTCGGTTGTGAATCCTTTATTTCCATTGGCATCGAGGTCGGCTGTCATCTGGGGCCGCCACATTTCTTCGAGCGACGAGCGTTTCAAAATACCATCGTAAATGTCTTGTTTTTTCGGGTCGCCGATGAGGAAATTGAGGTATTTGACCATATCCGGCAGCGGTGAATTGAGGCCGCTGTTTGAGACGGTGATGCCGGTGTTTGCGTCAAAGCGCCCTTCTGTGCGTTTGCCGTCGCGAATATAATACGAATGCGAGCGGTGCTTTAAAAGATGATACGGCGTGGCGTCAAAATAGCTGCGGTGCATTTCCAGCGGTTTCAGGATGTTCTTGTCGACATAAACTTCGTAGTCGTCAAGGGTAAGTTTTTCGATAATGCGGCCGAGAAATACAATTCCGGGATTCGAATAGCTGTATTTGCTCCCCGGCTTGAACCGAATCTCGGTATAGGGAAACATTGCGACAAGCTGCGAATAGTCCTGCGGCTCGAACGGCTCCCAATCCTTGCCCTCACCCCAGGGCCATGTTCCATTGCGAAAACCCGCGGAATGCGTCATCAAATGGCGGATCGTAATTTCGCTCATATCACCGAAAGAATTGTGAATCGCTCTAACTTCAGGCAGATATTTAACGACCGGATCGTCCAATTTGAGCAGGCCGCGGTCGCGAAGCTGCATTATCGCTATGCCCGTGAACGGCTTTGTATTCGACGCCCAATGATAGATCGTGTTTTCATCTACGGGCTGATTCTTTTCGAGATTCGCTGAACCGTAATACTCTTGCCCAAGAATTTTATTATCCTTTAGAAAAACGAAACTGCTGCCGACGATTCCGGCATTCTTTAATTCACGAGCGTATGCAGCTCTGAATTTAGCGTAATCATTGGAGAATTTGCTCGACTGTGCATTCATAATTGGCAAAAAAATGCTTGAGAATAGTATTACGTGGATTAACGCGGATTTTATGAGTCTCATGGATATAAATTTCACCGGATGACTCCGGGAATAGCGGATAACTGATGCTGATAACTTCGAGCCGCCTATTTGTGCTTTATATCAACCGCCAGCCGTGTTGGGTTTTTCAATTCCAGCCCGCGGTAATGATTTGGCGACGATACGCCGAGCACCCAAGTTACCTCGGCTTCGAAATCGCATGTAATTTTCATTTCCTTGATAATCGGTAAGTTCGGTAAGCGTTCGCGGTCCTTGATCGTCGCGTCTCCTTCAGGTGCGTGGGCTATCGCATCTGTAAATCGCACTTCCAGCCAGCCGTCACCCGCCAAAGGAACAACGTTACCGGAACCGCAGGCTCGAACCGGCTTGTCGATATATTCCAGATGATAACCGGGAAGCTCCGGGCCAAGGAACTCGAAAACAACACGGTCGTAATTTCCGTGCCGGGCAGAGCGCACCGCGCTCATCACGCCATTGGCTTTTATGTTTACATTCTTCTTTTCGATAATGCCGGCCGTGCCTTCGAAATCAACATTATCCACAATTTGCTCGTCTGGCCGGTTCGCCGCAGCCGGTGGAGTCGAACTGTTGACTGGCATTGGGGCGGACGGCGTCAAACTTTGGTTACTTGCAGGAATGCCATTGTTGCTTGCAGTGTTTTGAACTGTCTCCATTGTGCAGCCCGACACAATTCCAAAAAATAGCGTAACGGATAATAATCGGTGTTTCATAACTTTGGATTGTAGCCTGTTCCGAGGTAGAAATACGACCGGTAGGGAGTGTGTGTCCGATAATTAGTTCAAAGTGGGAGTAAAAGAAGCGTGTCCTAACTCTGAACTCCAAACTCAGAACTCGAAACTAGCGACAGCCTGTTATATTATGTAGACAATGAGTGTTTACGAAGAATTAACCGAAACTCAACAATTCGCCTGCCGCGTTATCGCCGACCATGCGCGCTCTACTGCGTTTTCAATTGCAGACGGCATTCTGCCGGGCAACGAAGGCCGCAACTACGTCCTGCGAAAAATAATGCGCCGGGCGATCTATCACGGACGCGAGCATCTTGGGTTTAGAGATTTGTTTTTTTATAAAGTGTGCGACTTTGTGATCGGCGAAATGCACGAGGCTTATCCCGAGCTGGAAGTTCAGCGGGAGTTTATCGGCAAAATGGTGCGGGTCGAGGAAGAGAGATTTGGGAATACGTTGACGGTCGGGTTAAAAAAATTAAACGAAATTGTCGCTAACGCTAAAGAGGCTCGATCGAAAGCAGATTTGACTGTTCCTATAAAAAACAATCCAAATGCGAGATTAGTCTCAATCAGGGTTTCCAAACCTACAAGCGAATCAATAGCGCAGCTCAATGATACATTTGGTTTGCCCATTGACTTAGCTTACGTTGTTCTTTCCCAAAACGAAGTAGTCCTTCAAGACAAGGTTACAATTGATGGATTAACCTCCTATCAAGAAACCAATGTCGGAAACATCTCTGAAGATGAATTTAGAGATTTAATCGCTCAGGCTGTTAAAAAACTTCAGCACGGCACGGAGATCGGTAAAACCAAACAATCGGAAAGGATTAACCCGATTTATATTGCGCTAGAACGAACTTCGATTCGTTCGAACTTTCACGGTTACGACTCAACTCATATCGAAGATACCGAAGTGGTCGCGCTCGTAAAGGATGACAAACGCGTTGAAGAATTGATAGAAGGCGACGAAGGACTAATAGTGTTGAATGACACGCCCTTCTATGCGGAAGCTGGTGGACAGGTTGGCGATACAGGTTTTTTTGTCAGAACCGGGAGCGGTAGCGACCTGGTAATAAAGAAACCACCCGCTAACGCAGGTGGTTCTGACCTGTCGGCGGGCAGTGAGGATGTGGCATATAGCCGAGTCAAAGTTCTCGACACATTCGCTCCTGTTGCAGGAATTATCTTACACAAGTCGAAGGTCGAGAAAGGCTCTATCAAAGTCGGTGATAAAGTGGCGGCGACCGTCGATGCCGAAAAACGCGACGCGACGCGGCGTAATCACACGGCAACGCATCTGGTTCACGCGGCGTTGCGGGAAGTTCTCGGGACGCATGTGAAGCAGGCGGGTTCGGTTGTCGCGCCAATTTATTTGCGTTTTGATTTTACGCATTACCAGCCTATTAGCGAGAGCGAGTTGATAGAGATCGAGAATCTCGTTAACCGCTATATTCTGCAGAATGAGCCGGTAACGACAAATATTATGGCTATCGAAGAGGCGATGCACGGCGGAGCAATGGCGCTTTTTGGTGAGAAATACGGCTCGGATGTGCGCGTTTTGAGTATCGGTGAAGGTGTGTTTTCAAAAGAGCTTTGCGGGGGAACACATGTAAGGGCGACCGGCGATATCGGGAGTTTCAAAGTCACTAGCGATGAGGCTATTGCTTCCGGCGTCCGCCGCATTCGCGCCATAACCGGCTTTGACGCCTTTGAGCGTTTTCGCGAGGATGAAAAGCTAATCGACAAATCGCTGGGCGCCTTGAAAACTCAGCGTGATAATCTTCCGAGCGCAATTGAACGGCTGCAGGAAGAATTGAAACGGACGCGTAAGGAAAACGATGATCTGAAATTGAAGATCGCAACAGGATCGATCGGAACTGCTTCCTCGAATGGCGATGAGGCGAGGGACGTAGCTGGAATTCAGGTTCTAGGAAAGATCGTCGAAGGGCTTGACAGCAACGGCACGCGGCAGCTTTCCGACACGCTGCTTACCCGCCTGAAATCCGGCGTTGTCGTTCTCGGCCGCACAGACGATGGCAAGGTTAGCATCATCGTTCGTGTCTCGAATGATCTGACGGACAAGATACAAGCCGGCAGCATTATCAAAGAAATAGCCCCGATCATCGGCGGACGAGGCGGCGGTAAATCCGATATGGCCGAAGGCGGCGGCAGCGAACCCGATAAATTGCAAGAGGCTATCGAGGCAAGTTACGGCGTGATCGACAAAATGTTGTCCGGGGCGTAATCAAGAGACTAGTTGAGTTTAGACTGCCGGCATATTCTACAACCGCGTTATAAGTATTATTCGACATTGTTTTTTAGTTCAGAAATTAGCGTTAATTTTAGGTTGACGATGTCTGAAATTCTCCCGTGACTTTGCTTGTGCCGGACAACTTTTCTTCGTCGGCGTCATTTATCGACTTTTTTTCGGTCTTGATCAACATTACCGAACCCACAATAATTGCGGCTCCTATGAGCATTTGTCCGGTCAGCGACTCGCCGGCAATCATCCAGCCGAGAAAAACGGCGATAACCGGATTTACATACGCGTAGGTCGAAATCATGACGGTGATACGTTTTTGAGCAGCCAGCTATACGCCGTGTAAGCGACGACCGCGCCGAATACGATCAGGTAGCCGAGCGCGAGCCAGGAATTCGTCGATACGGCTGCTATATCTAATCCCGTCCATTCG
>JACDAY010000386.1 GCA_013695195.1 Blastocatellia bacterium
TATTCATTTATACGACGATCGTAAATATCATTGAACAGCCAAGCGGCATCAAGATTGCCTCATTGTTCATTCTGGGTATAATTCTCGCTTCATTCGTGTCACGTGCGCTGCGGACAACGGAGCTACGGATCGATAAGATCGAGTTTGACGATAAGGCTCGCGAGTTTCTCGATGAGCTTTCCGAAGGTGAAATTCGCATCGTCACAAATCGCAGGGAAGTCGGGAACGTGAGCGAATACCGGTTTAAGGAACATGAGAAAAGAATCGACAATCATATTCCGTCGACGGACCCGATACTCTTTTATGAAGTCGAACTGGGAGATGCCTCCGAATTCAGCGGCGGGCTGAAAATTCGCGGTGTCGATGTCGAAGGATATAAGATATTAAGAACCGAATCTGCCGCGGTCCCCAACGCCATCGCCGCCTTCCTGCTGCATCTGCGTGATACGACCGGAAAAATTCCTCACGTTTATTTCGGCTGGAGCGAAGGAAATCCCATTATCTACCTTGCCCGATACATATTGTTCGGTGAGGGTGATACGGCACCGGTTACCCGCGAGATTTTAAGGCAGGCCGATGATGACCCCGATCAGCGGCCAAACGTCCACGTCGGGGGATAGAAATTGATCAAGGATTTTTGCTATTTACCGTTAAGAACCGAAGGATTCAACTCGAGATAGCAGGAGCGGCAAAAAACGGGGCGGCCCTGTGACGGATAAAACGGGACGGTGGTGGTTTCGCCGCATTTTGCACAGCTGACGGCAACTTCGATTCTCTGCCTCACACCCGAAGCCTGTGCAGCTGCAATTGCGGCCAGACGTTCGTTTTTTGCCTGCTTACATTCCTTACATCGTTTGGGCGGATTCTGGAGTTTTTTATCACGGAAGAAAGCCTGCTCCCCGACAGACCACACGAAACTTTGGCCGCAGTCCCCGCACAAGATTGGCATGTCTTCAAATTCATCTTCAATCAGAACCTGCGTAGACAAGTTGTTTACAGATTCTTCAAAAGTATTTTCCGACATATATAACCCTCCGTGCTAGTTTTGAGGCGACAGTTTAAGGCAGCAACCGACGGCATGATTATCGTTAATTCAAAATCGAAATAAAGCCCGCGCGACCGCCACTCGATAAAAGAATGATTTTATAGTAAATTTTACTTGAGAAAACACGAATCAATGGTCGCCGGCGAAAAGAGAAGAACCTGATTTTGACCTTATAACTATTGACTTACACTGTCAAGCCAAACCGCGCATCGATTATATAACATTCCCGATGTTTTAGAAAGAAATATGAATACTTTAGTTATTGGTTCCGGCGGGCGCGAACATGCGATCTGTGGGGCGTTTTATCGAAGCAAACGTGTATTAAAAATATATTGTGCAAGCGGCAACGCAGGCATTGCGGAAATTGCCGAGTGTGTAAACATCGAGCCGGAGAATATCGAAGAGTTATTAAAATTTGCTAAAAACAATGCTGTTGACCTTACATTCGTTGGAGGCGAGACGGCTCTTTCGCTCGGCATTGTGGATAAATTCGGCGCTCAGGGCCTGCGCATCATTGGTCCAAATATGAGTGCGTCAAAGTTGGAGGCAAGTAAGTCTTTTGCGAAAGATTTTATGTTTCGTCACAATATTCCAACTGCAAAATACCGGTCAGTGAACTCTACGCGTGAAGCATTGGAGATTTCACAGTCAGGCGAATTCGGCGGTGAAGAAAGCCCTGTCGTTGTAAAGGCCGATGGCCTTGCTTCCGGCAAAGGAGTTGTCGTAGCCGAAAACCGGGCCGAGGCTGTAGGCGCTATTAATCAACTCCACAATCTAGCCGGTAAAAGCGCGGCCAAAAAAATAATTCTTGAAGAATGTCTTTTTGGCAGGGAAGTGTCGCTGCTTATGTTTGCGGACGGCGAGAATTTTGCCTTGATGCCGCCTGCCCGCGACCACAAGAGAATAGGTGAAGGCGACACCGGCCCGAACACCGGCGGAATGGGCACGATAACGGATTCAACCCTCCTGAGTGCGGCCCAAACAGAGCAGATCATCAACGAAATTATCAAGCCGACGCTAAAAGGCTGTGCGGACGAAGGTTTCCCGTTTCGCGGAATTCTGTTTCTGGGATTAATGATGGTCGATGCGGTCAGCGGTCAGCGGTCAGGGGTCAGCAGTAAAGAAAATTCTGAACCGCCATCTGCCGCTGCCAACAGCCAACTCCAACCCATGCTGCTCGAATACAACGTCCGTTTCGGCGATCCGGAAACACAATCGATTCTGGTACGGCTGAAAACCGACATCGTCGAAATTTGCGACGCAATATTAGCAGGAACGCTCGATAAGTTACCGATATCGTGGCACGAAGGTTCTTCCGCAACAATCGTCCTCGCGTCAAAGGGCTATCCCGAAAAGCCTCAAACCGGAGCTGTTATTCACGGACTCGAAAAACTACAAAATGATATTTCGATCTTTCACGCTGGTACATCGAAAAACGAAAACGAGGAATTTGTAACTTCCGCCGGCCGCGTATTGGGAGTTACATCGACGGCGGATAATTTGCAGGAAGCACTGGATAAAGCTTACAAAGCTGTTAAAAATATTTCCTGGGACGGGATGCAGTATCGCCGGGACATTGGGAAGTGAAATGGTGAGCCGACAACTGCTTCCTATTTAGGCAATTCGTAAGTCTTCGCCCAATTAACAAGAGCTACAAGTTTTGGTTTGTTTTCCGTTAGCCATTTAAGAGCTTCAGTGTTGCCGTTTTGGTAAAGAACCAGAAATGCAAACGCCTTTGTGTGCCCCTGTCTTTTCATATCGGTTAGAAACGGAACATAATTTTTCCCGGTAAAAGTTGATTTAAGCTTATTGTCCCCGCTCAAAAGGGCAATGAACGTATCAATGGCTTCGGCGAAAATCTCATTATCTGATTTGTTCTTGTCTTCGTCCTTCCTGATTGTTGTCAAAGTTCCGAGAAAAAGATCGTACATTCCGAAATCGCCCTCGTCTTTAGGAGCATCAAAATCAAGGAAAATCGTCGTATTCCCGGTTTTAGCATTTTTCTCCGCTGGTTTTAACCCGTTAAGCAATATTGCCGCCGATTGTTTTGTGCGCTGCGAATTGATTTCGAGCGAGATCAATCGAGCGGCGGCCAGCATTGCCGGTACTTTGTATTTGGTGCCGTTATAAACTATAGCCAGGAGAAAATGCGGACTGGCATATTTGAAGTTGTACTCGACGGCTCTCTTCAATTCCGAGCGGGCTTCATTGTGCTTGTTCTGGCGCACAAACGTTACGCCAAGATTGTAATGAAGACTCGATAAATAAGGGAGAAATTCCTTATCGTCTTTAAGCAGTCTGATAGCATCGCGATAGATTTTCACAGCCTCATCCGGTTTTCCCACGTCGTCAATGGAGCTGGCCATTGTTTGGTAAAAGAGAGGCAGCTCTTCCGATTTATATTTGGAACCGCGATATGCGGTTTCCATCGCTTTCACCCTGTCCCCTTTTGTGTAAAGCGACATCGACAGCTCATGCAGTGCCTGAGTGGAATCAGGATTCTCAGCCAGAACCTGTTCATATTTTGCGATCGCTTCATCGAATTTTTTAGAATCGTGAAAAGCGACTCCTTGCCTGATAAGAAGCATCTGAGCTTCGGTTACGGGTTTTGGAGTAAGCGTCGGTTTAGCAATTTTCTGAGCCGAAGCTGCAATGCAGAACAGACCGATAATGAATCCGGAAAGTAAAGTTTTCTTCATGCAATAGTTTCTCCGTGTTTGAAATGGGAAGGTATCTGAAGTTGTTAGAGGGCGGGATAGGTAGATCCCGAAATAAAAGTATATCAGAATTCGCTTATAGATTTTGTGTAAGATGCGAAGTTTCGCTGCATCTCGCCGATGGAATCGCCGCCGAATTTCTCGCGCAATGAGTTTGCGAGGACAATTGCCAGCATAGCCTCACCAATCACTCCGGCTGCGGGAACAGCGGTAATATCCGAGCGCTCGAATGCGGCCAAGTCTTCTTGTTTTGTATTGATGTCAACAGAGTGAAGAGGTTTTCGGAGCGTGGAGATCGGTTTGAGATAGCCGCGTACGCGAAGCTCTTCACCGTTTGTGATGCCGCCTTCGAGGCCGCCGGCACGGTTTGTTTTACGGTGGAAGCCGTTTTGGAGTCGAGAGACGGGAGGCGGGAGTCGAGAGTCTGAGGTTTGAATTCCTGCTCTTGACTCTTGACTCACGACTCTCGACTCCCCCGAATAGAATATCTCATCGTGCACTTCGGAGCCGAATTTGGCCGAATTTTCGACTCCGGTACCGATCTCGACAGCCTTTACGGCTTGGATCGACATAAACGCCCGAGCAATACGCCCATCGAGTTTTTCGCTCCAGGATGTGTGTGAGCCGAGTCCGACGGGGACATTATGAGCGACAACTTCGAAAATTCCGCCAAGCGTGTCGCCGCTTTGTTTGGCTTCGTCGATCAGCTTCATCATCTCTTTTTCGACGGATAGATCGGTGCAATTGAGTGGAGAATCTTCGGGAATGTTAGATATTGCTTCCCAGTCTTTGTGCAGCGGCAACTCTGGAACGCTGCCGAGTTTTATCACATGGCTTTTGATTTGGATTGAGAAAAATTCTATCAGTTGTTTTGCCAAAGCTCCGCAGGCAACGCGGGCAGCCGTCTCACGAGCGGACGCACGTTCCAGAATGTCGCGGAGATCTCTGGTCTGAAACTTTTCGCCTCCTGCGAGGTCGGCGTGGCCTGGGCGAGGCCGCGTTACAAGCCGAGGGTTTTTCGGCTTAACCTCAAGCTTTTCAGCCGACATGACTTCCTGCCAATGAACAAAGTCCCGGTTTTCGATCATAAGCGCGACCGGAGAGCCGAGGGTTTTGCCGTGGCGGATCCCGGAAATAATCTCGACTTTGTCACTTTCAATTTTCATTCGCCCGCCCCGTCCATAACCCTGCTGACGCCGCCAAAGCTCATGATTGATTTTCGAGATATCAATCTCCAAGCCGGCGGGCAGGCCTTCGACAATGGCAACAAGAGCCTTTCCGTGGGATTCTCCGGCAGTTGTAAATTTGAAAAACATAGAGCGGTTGTCAGTTGTCCGTAGTCAGTTGTCAGTTGAGGATGAGATCAGATTTTTATTCATCCGCCAACACTTGTGGCTAAATCTTCCTCCTCTGCGTCTCCGCGTCTCGGCGGTTCAATTTCCGGCTTTTTGCGAACTACGATCAGGCCGATACTCGCCAGAATCAAAAGGCCGCCCAAAAACGTTTGTCGCGGAAGCGTTTCGCCGAGGAAAACCGCTCCGATGATGACTGCGATCAATGGCGTTACAAGCGATATCATCATCGCTTTTGTCGATTCGATTCTACTCAAAAGCCAGTAATAAAGCCAAAAGGCAGTAATCGTTCCGAAGATCGTTAAATATATCACGCAAAATACTGCTTTCAATGTCCAATTAAATTTGAGCGGATTTCCTTCCGCGATCAATGCGTAAATAATGATCGCCGGCAGTCCGCAGATCATTTGCGTGAGTACCAGGCTGGCCGGATTCAGGTTGCTGCCCTTCGCTTTTATAAAAATTGAAGCCTGAGCCGCCGCATATGCGCCTATGATGATTGCAACGCAGCCCGCGAAAGCCATTAAATCGTTAACCTTGAGTTGTTCAAGAAATATAACCGCAACACCGGTAATCCCCAGGATAACTGCGAACACCTTAAGACGCGTGATCTTTTCGGTTGGAAGAAATATCCACGCGAGAACGAGTCCGAATACCATTATCATTGCCTGCAGCACTGCCGCCAGGCCGGACGTTATGTATTGTTCGCTCCAGAATACGAGGCTGTAATTGACAGAGAACTGTAGAAATCCGGTAATGGCGATCAATTTCCATTCCGAAGTTGTTCTTGGCAGCGGGAGTTTCCAAAGTTTGACGATCGGAACGAGGATGATGACAGCCAAAATAAATCTGGCAGCGGCAAACGTTATCGGCGGAAGGTCGGTGAGTCCGATCTTTATAAAGATCCAAGTCGTTCCCCATACGAGACATAACAGCAGCCATACAAGAATTTTCATTCAGTTACGCTCATAAAAGCTGAGAGACGATTCGCCTTGTTTTAGTATCCGCCACCGCCGCAGATGCCCGGCGGCGTCGGGTAGTGCAATCTTCGAATGATGCTCCGCGACAAGAAGTCCGTTTTCAAGCAGCAGCGGACTTTCGGGCTGGCCGAAATCGAAGAGCACATTAGAATAATCGATTTCGTACGGCGGATCGAAATATACGATATCCCAGCCTTTGGGATGTTCGCGCCCGGTAAAGTTTTCCGCAGCAAGACAGATGATTTCGGTTTGCGATTCCGGGATTTGCAGGTAGTCGAGATTTTCCTCGATCAAAGCACAGGCTTTGCGCGATTTATCGACAAAAGTCGTAAATGCAGCTCCTCTGGAAATCGCCTCGATGCCGACGGCACCCGTTCCGGCACAAAGATCGAGACATCGGGATTCGTCACCGATACGCGGCGCCAAAATATTAAAAAGAGTTTCGCGAAGCCGGTCGGATGTCGGCCGGGTTTTACCGTCCGCAGGGCTTTTCAGAATTCTTCCCCGATATAGGCCGGCAATAACGCGCATATTTGGAAGTAAGAACCGTGAAATTTTAATCCTAATGAACAGAGTTGAGCACAAACCTGCAAAAAGAATGAACCACGAAACATAAAGAATAAGAGCGCAGAGAGCAAGAGGAGCATGAAGATTCAATCGAAAAAAATAACGCGAAATGCCTCATTTTCTCTACATCCACAAACTCTAATATAACCTTATTGTTTTTCGTAAAAACTTAAAGTCTTCTCATCATGGACAAAGGTTTGAGCTTTCCGCAGAAACTCGAGCTTAACGGGTAAAATCTTCGCGGAACCGTGTTCCACAAATAATAAGCCGCCGGATTTTAGAAGACGCCGAGTGGCAAATATATTCAACTTCTCTTCAATATACATATCATCGCAGGAGTCGAAATAAACGATATCCCAAAACCGGCAGCGTTTTGCGGCACGTTTCAGAAAGGGCATAATTTCCATCTCAATGACTTCGCCGTGGCCCTGTTTAATGCCCAGGTCTTCCATATTTTTACGGATCAAACTGGACATTTTCGCCGAGCGTTCTACGAAAGTGGCAAGCATCACTCCGCGCGAGATCGCTTCAAACCCAACCATACCGGAACCGGCGCACAGATCGAGAAATCGAGAGCCTCTGATCCGGTTGAAAATTGTTCGGAAGATAACCTCACGCATAAGGCCGGTAGTAGGCAGTGTCGATGCCGAAGCCGAGTTCTGAAGCATTCTTCCTCGAAATTTTCCGTCAGTGATCTGCAATTCAGAAGATATTTGAACGTCATTTGCAAACCTCCGTAGCTTTGGAGATGCTGCACGCCTGGAAGACGGCGTTCTCGATTTGAATGAGTTAAAACCTTCGGTAAAACTGGTTTGACTATATCTTTGAAGAGTATTGCCCATCCCGGAATTTCCAAAATTCTTGCCATTATGGCCTGACAGACTCTCTTTTTCCTTATACCTGAAAGAGTTGCTACCGCTCCCAATTGAATCGCCTGATCTATTGTGGCCGTACCTGAACGACGATCGATCCTTTGGACTGGTATAGCTTTTCTGGGAGCTGAACGAGCCTGTTTCAGGAGACCGGCGGCGGTTTTCCATTTTTAGATTTCCTCCTTGATCTTTCTTTAATCAGGGCGACGGAGTTTTGCCCGGCATTAAACAATCTTTTGCAAGCTCAGGCAGTGCATAGGAAATGCGCATCCGATCAAAATAGGAACGCGACAATTTCGAGAAGATTAAAGATAGTAATTACAAAATATAACCAAATACAAGATATAAATCCAAGCGAGCAGACGTAAATTTTAAAGCAGTTTATAGGTTACAGCTGTCTAGTCGACAGTATTGGATATAAACTTTATCCAATTCCGGCCAAACGGAATCGAGCGTCGGCTATAACGCGCTCGATCAGAAGCGACGTTTCCCGCGTTAGGCGCTTAGTCGTTAAATAGTATTCCGCTTCCTTTTTTGCAGCTTCCAAAATTTTTAGATCTCGAATGATGTTGGCTATCCTGAATGTTTGTATGCCGGACTGGCGTGTCCCGAGAATTTCTCCCTGTCCACGGATTTCAAGGTCTTTTTCCGCGATTTTAAAGCCGTCGCTCGTTTCCTCCATAATTCCGAGACGTTCCTTTGCAACCGCAGTTTTCTTATCGCCTGTCAGAAGAACGCAAAAGCTTTGTTCGGCACCGCGGCCGACTCTTCCACGAAGCTGGTGAAGCTGCGAAAGCCCAAATCTTTCGGCGTGCTCGATAACCATCAGCGAAGCGTTCGAGACGTCGACGCCGACCTCGATAACGGTCGTCGAGACCAAAATATCGAGCGTTCCGGTAACAAACCGGTGCATTATGTCTTCCTTGTCGGCACTTTTCATTTTACCGTGCAGCAGCCCGATACGATGCTGGGGAAAGACAATGTCACGCAGCTCTTCAAACATTTTGGTTGCTGCTTTCAGATCGATTTTCTCGGATTCCTCGATCAACGGATACACAATATAAATCTGCCGGCCAAGACCTATTTCGCGTTCTATTCCCTTGTAAACCCCGGAGCGCTGATCTTCGCCGAGCACGACCGTTTTCACAGGTGTTCGCCCGGGCGGAAGCTCGTCGATGACCGACACGTCCAGATCGCCGTAAACTGTCATCGCGAGCGAGCGGGGAATCGGCGTTGCGGTCATAACGAGAATATCAGGATTGTAGCCCCGCTCTCGTAGTTCGGCCCGTTGAAGTACGCCGAAGCGATGCTGTTCATCAATGACCGCCAGCCCTAGATTCTCGAATTGAACTGCATCCTGAATTATGGCGTGTGTACCGACGATCATTTCAATTTCGCCGTTGGCGATACCGCTTTGGACAGAGCGTTTTTCAGCGGCACGGAGGCTGCCGGTTAAAAGCCCAACTCGATAAGAAGTGTTTTCAAAAAGGGAAGCCGCGTTACGGGCGTGCTGTTCGGCGAGGATCTCGGTCGGGGCCATTATCGCCGCCTGATAACCATTCTCCATTGCCGCGAACATCGCCACGAAAGCAACGATAGTTTTACCGCTTCCAACATCGCCCTGGACTAGCCGATTCATAGGAGAACCAGACTTCATATCGTCGAAAATCCGTGCTACGACTCTTTTTTGGGCGTCAGTAAGCTGGAAGGGCAAAAATGAATTGATTCGCTCGAAAATCGTGTCCGGAATTTCAATTACAGTGCCTTTTGGCTCTTTTTTTCGTTCGCCGCGTTTCAACTGCAATGCGAATGATACCCAGAAGAATTCTTCGAAAATGAGCCGTAGATGAGCCTTGCTTCGAAACATCTCATAATCGGAAATTGCAGTATTTTCGGGGGGGAAATGGATTTCTTCAATCGCTTGATGCCTCGGGAT
>JACDAY010000046.1 GCA_013695195.1 Blastocatellia bacterium
CGCAGGCTCTGCGAAAGATCACCGCAATCGTCGCCAATTCGCGCACGACCTTTATCTTTATCAACCAGCTTCGCGAAAAGATCGGCGTATTTTTCGGCTCGCCAGAAACGACCACCGGCGGCAAGGCCCTGAAATTTTACGCCAGCGTCCGGTTGGATATTAGGCGGATCGGAGCCATAAAGGAAGGCGACAGGATGGTCGGCAACAGGACGCGTGTCAAGGTTGTAAAAAACAAGTGCGCGCCGCCGTTTCGTGAAACCGAATTCGACATTATGTACGGCGAGGGGATTTCCCGCGAGGGCGATCTGATCGATCTGGCGTCGAACCATGAAGTGGTAGAAAAAAGCGGCTCATGGTTTTCGTATAAGGGTGAACGGCTCGGCCAGGGACGAGACAACGTCAAAAAACTGCTCAAGGAAAACACCGAGCTGCGTGACCGTATCGAGCATGATGTAAAGATCGTGCTCGGATTACTACCGGCCGAAGCCGCCGCGGCGTTATAAACTAAAAGAGGCAAGCCGCTCGAGCCTGCCTCTTTTAGCAGATTAAGACTGTCGTTGAATTACAATTGATTATTAGCCGGCGCCGGTTTATTAGTTGACCTTCGCATAGTATCTCTCATGGAGTTCATGCGAACATTAGAATTAGTATTGGCCGGCTGCCGGTTCATTTGTTGCCGCAAAGTTTCCATATCGGGAATGCCCGGAGTCGGTGTTACGCCGGGTTTGACAGGTCTGTTAAGGGTTTTCGGATCGGGTATTCCGGGCGTCGGTGTTGCTCCTCTCGGAACCCGGTTGACTTCGCTCGGCGCCGGAATTCCGGGCGTCGTGTTGGTTGAAGGTGGAGCCGGGCTGGCAGAAAATCCCGGCGGCAGATCCTGCGGAGCTATATTTACCGTCGCATTCACATTTTGATTATTAGCCGTGTTGTACGTTTCCGACGTGCCGCACCCCGTGCTCAAACTGATAGCAGCTAGAAAAGAGACAAATATAAATTTCCTTGACATCAAAATAACCTCAAAAATATTTCTTAAAAATTTAAAATAGCTGTGCCGGCTTGAATGTTGCGTCACCGGGGGACGACGACGGCTTTCAAGCCGGCACGGGCAGGTATTCAAACGGATTCGGAAGACAGAACTGATTGCTAGTGGGTAACAATCGCTAAGAAGTAATTATTATGCTTCCCACAGGATTTGTCAACTCTTTTTAACATCTGATCTAACCGGAACGCATTTTCCCGTATGATTTGACAACGCGCAACTGCTTATTTACACTCTAAATCTTGCTTGTTAGCTTGGCGAATGGGCATGGCCAGATAGCTCAGTTGGTAGAGCAGCGGACTGAAAATCCGCGTGTCGGCGGTTCGACCCCGTCTCTGGCCACCATTAAAAATCCCGATATTGAGGCGACTGGATAACACCGCGATTTAAACTGCTCGGATTACGCTTCATTTTTCTATACCAATCACACTGATCACACTGACAATTTCACGTCGAAAGCCGACGGCTTTACGGCGGTATCACCTCCAAATAGATATTCTCGCATATTCAAACCTTCGACTATCGAAATCTCCTTCTCATGAGGCTGATGCCGAAAGAGTTATCTCAATATGTTAAATTCGTTGAGAACTAGTCCGGAAAAGTTTTCGAATCTCAATGAAATATCAGGTATTTAACCGTAAATTCCATTACTGGGCCGCTTTTGGTATTGCAATTCCGACACTTATTATCATTTGCAGCGGAATTGTTCTTCAGCTAAAAAAGCATTCGGCGTGGATTCAGCCGCCGGAGCAAACAGGAAGCATGGGCGGACCGGTTATTTCATTCGATCAGGTTCTGGAAATCTGCCGGTCGATCCCCGAGGCGGAGATCGCGTCGTGGGATGATATAAATCGGGTCGATGTCCGTCCGTCGCTCGGAATGCTCAAGGTGTGGGCGAAAAGCAGCTGGGAAATTCAGATCGACTCGAAAACTGGCCGTGTGCTGCAGGTCGCGTATCGGCGCTCCGACCTTATCGAATCCATTCACGACGGGTCATGGTTTCATGACTCTGTCAAGCTTTCGATATTCCTGCCTGCGGGCATCATGCTGCTGCTGCTCTGGTTAACCGGAATGTATCTGTTCATACTTCCGTATTATGTTCGGTGGAGGCGGAAATTAAAGAAATCGAGAGTCCGGAGTCGTGAGTCGTGAGCTGAAATTCACGATCCCGATACCTGGTCTTGGCTTCAGACTCTTGGTAATGGGTCAGTTTGATAATTCGGCTTCGCTTAGCAACGTCATTTACGGCGTGGTCGGTGAAATGAGAATGATAACAGGGCGTTTAACGTCTTAGCCGACTTTGCTTTAGCAGGCGGAACCCGGATGGCTAAAGCCGCGATCAAATGACGTTAAAACGCCATTTAAAAATTCGACGATCTGTTCCACGCCGTAAACGACATGGCTATGCCAAAAGACTAAACGTGATGTTTTCAAACTGACCATTACCAGACTCTTGAATTTCTTGTGTTTTCGCACCTTATATGATAAGAATTTGTAACCTCGGATTTTTTCAACTTGGTAGTACAACTAATTTTTGGTAGTACAATTTAACTTGCAACTCTCACTTTTGGAGGATTTACTTTTTTGAAAACGATTAGAATCGCGTTCCTGTTTACCGTAACGATTGCATTCCTCGCCGTATCCGCCTGGTGGTATATTTCAGCCGAAAAGCCGCTAGGGAAAATCTTCGACGAAAGTGAGCCTGACCTGCCGTTGAGCGTAAAGATCGATAAGGAAAGATACAAGCTTTTACGGGCGGAGCAGCTTGGATTATGGCGCGGTATGGACACTACAAAGCAGGGATCACGCGGCATTGCCGTCAAGCGAATGGAAGTCAGCGAGAAAAACGCTGACCAAAGACGCGATGCACAAGGCAGGCCGGCTGCCGCGCCGTGGAAGGCTCTGGGCCCTGCGCCGATTCCTGTCAGCTCGTTCACCTCATACAGCGGGCGTGTTTCAGCGATAGCGGTTCATCCGACAAATCCGGACATAGTATATGTAGGGGCCGCTCAAGGCGGCCTGTACCGGTCATTAAACGGCGGCACGACCTGGACGCCGCTGCTCGATAGCGCGCTCAGTTTGTCGATCGGATCTATTGCTATCGCTCCGTCCGACCCTACTACCGTGTTTGTCGGCACGGGAGAAGCCGCGTTATCGGCGGACAGCTTCTTCGGCGTGGGTATATACCGCATTACGAATGCCGACACCGTGCCGGTCGTTTCCGGCCCTATGAACCAGTCCGTTGGGGGACTCGATATTTTTACCGGGCGGTCAGTCAGCAAAATTATCGTACATCCGACCGACCCGAATATCCTTTTCGCCTCGTCCGCATCCGGTACCGGCGGAATAGGCAGTGCGGCCGGGTTGATCCTGCCGAATCCCGGGCTTTTCCGGACAACGAATGCAATGGCCGCAATTCCAACTTTCACGAAACTTACGATTCAGGGCACCATCAGCGACAATCGAAGAGTGATCGATGCGGCGATCGAACCTGGCAATCCGGATCGTTTGCTGGTTGCCGTTATCGGCTTCCAAGGCGATGGTGGAGTTTATCTTTCGACTAACGCGCTCGGCGCCGCTCCGGTTTTTACACGGACGCTGACGACCGGCGACGGCTCGAGCGCTGGCAGAACAGAGTTTGCGGTCAATAAGGTCGCGGGCGTAGTAACAGTTTACGCCGCATCGGGGACGGCAAACGGCACCCTTTACAAATCTATCGACGGCGGTGCGACATTCAATCAAACTGTTGCAAATAATTTTTGCAATCCGCAATGTTTTTACGACATTGCGGTTGCGGTCGACCCTAACGACTCTAACAAGGTTTATCTCGGCGGTTCGCCGACATTGCCGTTCGGTCGTTCGGACAACGGCGGAATGAGTTTTCTTAACAGCTCGACGGGCCTGCACGTCGATACGCACGCATTTGCTATCGCACCGTCGAACCCGAACATTTTGTATTTCGGAAGCGACGGCGGAATCTGGAAAACGACGAATGTCAGCGCGACGCCGATCACCTGGACGACTTTGAATAACTCGACATTCAGCGCCACGCAGTTCCAGGGAATTTCGCTGCATCCGACAGACCGGCATTATATGCTCGGCGGAACGCAGGATAACGGGACGCAGTTTCTTGCCGCTGACGGCACGACGTGGGTGCGATCGGACGGAGGCGACGGAGGCTTTTCGGTGATCGACCAAAACTCTACGTCGACCACAAGCGTTACCGCTTACCACACATATTTTAACGAAAAAACAACACAAATCGGCTTTACCCGCGCTTTGACAACGGAGCCGAACGGCGATCCCATTTGGAACACTTTTTTGGGCTGCCAGAGAGGCACCTCGAATAACGGCATAAACTGCGACGACAACGTCTTGTTTTACGCTCCGATGGTAAACGGCCCTGGCAACCCGAACACCCTCTATTTCGGGACAAACCGCCTTTATCGTTCGACTGATAAGGGGACGACGATGGCCGATGCCAGCGGCGTCCTCCCGGCAACGATAAGCGCTATCGCAATCGCCCCGCAAAACGATGATATTCGTCTGGTTGGATTGGTGTCGGGCCGCATTTTCCTTTCTACAACGCCGGGCGCGACGACAATGACCGATGTTACAGGCTCGATCCCACCGCGTTATGTGGGGCGGATCGCAATCGATAAGACAAATTCCAACGTCGCGTACGTGTCCTTGAACGGTTACGGACTGCTTCCCGGCCATCATGTATGGAAAACCACCAATCTATTGAGTAGGACGCCTGTCTGGACGGCTGCGGGAGCAGGCATTCCGGACGTGCCGGTTAATACCTTCGCCATCGATCCCGAGAATACGCAGGAACTTTTCGCGGGAACGGACATAGGTGTTTTCCGGTCGTCCAATGGCGGTACTAGTTGGGAGCCGTTTAGCGACGGCCTGGCTCGCGTTGCCGTTTTCGGTATGGAATTTCATCCAGTTCACCGCGTTTTAAGGATTGCGACGCATGGCCGCGGGGTCTTCGAATATAATTTTGGCGGTAATTCAACACCGTTCGACTACGACGGCGACTCTAAAGCCGACTTCACCGTCTCGCGGCCGTCGAACAACATCTGGTATCTGCTCCGAGGGACTGCAGGTTATACGGCGATGACTTTTGGGGAGGCAGGCGACAGACTCGCTCCGGCGGATTATGACGGCGACGGTAAGACGGATGTGGGTGTTTTCAGGCCGTCGAATGGGACCTGGCATTGGTTTAATTCATCGAGCAGCACGTTTCAAACATCGGTTTGGGGGCAGGACGGCGATATTCCGGTGCCTGCCGATCGCGATAATGACGGAAAGGCCGATCTGATTATTTACAGGCCTTCGAACGGAACGTGGTATAAAAGGCGGAGTGCCGATGGCTCGTTTGAGATAACGCCGTTCGGCACGGCAGAGGACAAGCCGCAAATTGGAGATTTTGACGGCGACGGGAAAGCCGATCTTGTTGTGTTTCGTCCGTCGAACAGCACTTGGTATTTTCTGCGGACAACGGCAGGCTTTACGGCACAGACCTGGGGAGCGGCGGGAGATCTGCCCGTACCTGCGGACTACGACGGCGACGGCAAGACGGATGTTGCGGTGTTCAGGCCATCGACAGGTCAGTGGTTCAGGGTATTGAGCACAGGTAATTTTGATATAACAACCTGGGGAGAAAACGGAGACAAGCCTGTCGCAGCCGATTACGACGGCGACGGCAAAGCTGACCTCGCCGTATTCAGGCCGTCGAATGCGACCTGGTATTTTATCGGCACGACGACGGGCATCGGAATCACGCCATTCGGAACAAGCGAAGACCGCCCGACGCCGAATGCGTTTGTTTATTAAAAAGAGATAGCCGCAAAAAGGCGCAAAAGGCGCAAAGGAAGAATCACCTTGCGCTTTTGTGCCTTTTTGCGGCAATGTTCTACCGGGGTTATTTATGAATGATCCCGTTTACTCTTTTTTACGACTTTTTGTTGTTTCTTTTTGACCGTTGGTTTATAATTCAGACATTGTGATCGATGACGAATTTATACCCTTTTTAAGGGCGTAGCTTTCTTTTAATAAAAGAATTTCCGAATCTGATGACAAAATCTAAACGGGCAAGGGAGAATTTTTATGGCAGACGAAGATAACCAATGTGCACACGAAATTTGTACGTGTCCAACAACAGAAGATGCGGAATATTGCAGTGACCATTGTAAGGATGCTGACGATCAGGATTTGACGGAGATAAGCTGTGATTGCGGCCATACGGGCTGCGGGGCAGCGATGGCAGCATGATAAATCTAAAAAGGCCTCGTGTAGACGAGGCTTTTTTAACGAAGAGCACGCTGAAGAGTGAAACCAAAACGATTAAACCGTTGTTCTGCGGCCCATTACTAATCTGACCAGTAGAAGCAGAATGACCGCGCCCAGGATCGACATTATCCAGCCGACGGCGTAGTTTTCGCCTGCCCACAGCGTACGTGCGATAAAGCTTCCGATAAATGCTCCAACGATTCCGAGCAAGGCAGTCAATAACCAACCGAGAGCCCCTTCAGGAAATGCTTCCCTTCCAGGCAGCAAAAGCCTTGCCAGAGCGCCTACTATTAATCCTATGATAAGAGTCCAAATAAGTGACATGTTTTTCTCCTAATCTATACAATATCTGTGGTTGCGAATAGTTAAGTTTTACACCCATTCATCAGGTAAAGCAAATGATCTTATATCGCAGTTTTTCGATGCGCGAACATTCTAAGCAAACCGTTGATCGCAAGATGCAGTAGCATATATACAACAATTGCGATGATGATCGGTAATGCGAGCGTAAAGCCTTCAGCGGTAGAGGGGCTTGCCACAATGCCTCTGAAAGGCGCATAGAGCGGATCGGTAATATTCCTGATAAACTCTACAAAACCTGCACCCTCCCGCGCCGCGAAAAGTGCAAGCAGCAGACGGATCGTAAGCAGCCCGTAAATTAGAAAGAATAGGTAATCTACGATCTGAGATACGCGGGCCATAAATCTGCCGCGCTCGACTTCCCTGTCGGTCTGAGCAACCTCGTTGACTGCTCTCTGACGCATGTTGCCGGCAATGTCCTGGATCTGGCCGGCTTCGCCCGCCGTCGGGACGCGTGCTTCCGCGGCGATCTCACCGCCGACTTCGGCGTTCAGATCGGATTTGATCACATCGTGATTAACCGCCCGTTGGGCCTCGTCTAATGCCAATTTATTATCAACCATTTTGATTTGCCGCTCCTGTTTTGTCGTTTTTTGTTTCTTCGCGTCCCTGCGGCGTGTCCGCCGAATCTATAACTCCGGCGGCATCCCGTTCGTCCGGATTACCCCTGGTCTCGTCGCCGCGTAAAAACTGGCGCTTAATCCCGTCTTCGTCCTGTTGGCTCGCTTCATCCGAGATGTTTTCGGCATCCCAGCCTTCACGTTTAATTTGTTCGTGCTCCTGGGCAGTGCTCTCAAGCTCCGTTTGAAACGGGGAATCTATGTCGTTTTTCTTTTGCATAAATGCTCCTTCAGGATTTGCTAAGTAGTAAGACCATCGCGTTTCTCCAGAATATCCCGAAGCCACCATTCATGTTTTTCGTGGATCTGAACAAAGCGCGTCAAGACATCCGCGGTCCCCGGATCGTCGGCTTCGTCTGCAGTCTTGATCGCGGCGCGCATTTCCCTGATAACGGTTAATGCGTTCTCATCAGCTTCCCGAATCATCTCGCGCATATCGCTGCTGTCTTTTGCCGATTTAATAGTAGCCGTTTTCTGAAATTCTTCAATCCTCGAAACCGGATTTTGCCCGATCATCCTGACACGCTCGGCCATCTCGTCAATTGTTACATAGACCTCGCCTGCAAACTCATCGAAAAGAAGATGCAGGTCGCGAAACAGAGGACCGAACGTCTGCCAGTGGTAGTGTTTGTAATTGAGGTAAAGAATGAAGGCATTCGCCACCTGTTTTTGTAAACCGAGAACGACATCACTGTTCGGTTTGTTATTCTCGTTCAATTCCTTTGCAGATATTGCTTTCGGTGCCATTTAGCTCCTTTAAATAAAAAAATCCACGGTGAACCGAATAAACGGCCCACCATGGAAGATCAAGATTAAGAGTTAATTTCGGATAGTGCCTACATTATTAGGAGCGGTCGCGGTAATTCTAAAAGTCGAACCTTCGCTCAAGTTAATATTATCGCGGCCCTGTAGTAACACCGAACCTGCTCCTGCTCCTGCTCCTACTGCGGCACCGACAGCCGCACCCGAACCGCCGCCGGCAATCGCTCCAATAAGAGCGCCGAGGGCGGCTCCGATGCCGGCACGAGTTACAGTTTTGGTAGTCTGGTTGCTGTCACGAACGGTTCCCTCATTATTGACGGTTACATCGTCGCCGTTGACAGCAGTTACGCCGTCCACCAGGCCGGCAAAACGATATGTCTCGCCGTTGTTAAGTCGAATCGATTCAAAGTCCAAAGACAAATTCGATCTGCCCGAAACGCGTCCCGAACTATCCGAAGCAGCGACGCGGCCCGTGATCATAGCCCCTGCAAACTGGCCGGGCGATGTTACTTCCATCGTAAACCGATCGTTCACCTTGGAGTCTCTTGTGGTGATCGAATCGCGAAGCACAGCAGTTATCTGCGTGCCGTTAGGTATGACAAAGGAACCGCTGTTTCCGATTCCTACATTGTCATTCACAATCGTTCTGTTGTCGATACCGGGCCATTGCGCGGTGTTGCTGATTTTATCGTATGTGCTTGACACCGTTACTTGCTGGTCGAGATTCTCCACATAAACCCGGCGTGTTACATGTAAATGTCCGTCTGGCGTACGCCTAAATGAAGCGTAGAAGTCATTCATTCTTTCGCCTTGATAGCTAATCGTTAGGCCGTCCTGCCGATCAGCCGTCGCGGTTGTAGTAATCACCCGCCCCCGGTTATTCGTTTCTGTTCTGGGAGCGCCGTCAGCTTCAAAACTCAATTGCGGGGAAGTACTGGACGCCATCGTGACCATTCGCCCTTCCTTTTCAATTGCAATTACCTCAGGCGATTGAAGGCGACGCTCCAGGTTACGCCGCACATTTTCGCGTTGAGCAACAGGATAATTCCTAAGGGCACGGTTTATTATTTCCGAAATATTGTCACTCTCTGTCGGACTCAAACGATAGGTTCCCGTCAATCGAGCATCAAACCGTGTTCCGGGTTCCGTGCCGACATGAACGCCACCCCTATTAATAATGCCGGCGGTAAAAGGCGGAAGCGTCTGGTTCCAATTCGAGCTTACCCGGTAATAATTCGCCAAGGTATTCAGATCGGTTCTCAGGCTACTCCACTGCGTTACCGCGGAAGTAGATAACCGGTTTCTACGCATAAATTGATCGATATAAGACGCCCGTGTCAGAACTTCCGACACGTCACCACCTACCGACTGATCATTATCGAATTTTTCCTTTAAGCGATCTGTGGCATTTTCAAATTCCGTCACATAGTCCGATATGGAATCTTCGCGGTTAGTATCATTCAATCGGCTGCGGTCAAGCGCCGAATCAAGCTGCCTTTTATATCGGTCTGTCTTCGATTCGATCCGAGTTAGAAGGGTGCGAACCTGCAATTCCGACACAGTGTAGGGAATCGTGTAAGAAGTAGAAGGAAACCTGCCGGGAATCGTTTGGTTCCAATTCCAGGTCAAACTGTAATACCGCGCCAGCATGTTCAGATCAGTTCGCAGGCTCGTCCATTGTCTTTCTGCAGAAGCCGAAAGACGATTTGTTCGCATAAATGTATCAATGACCGTTGCACGGTTTAAAACCTCGGTCGTCTCAGTCGATACATCCTGCCTTGCATTGAAGCGGCTTCTCAGAGCGTCCGTAGCGTTCTCGAAGTTGGCAATGTAATTGTTTATCGAGTCTTCCGTATTTGTATCGTTGATACGGCTGCGATCCAAAGACCGGTCAACCTCATCTTTGAATGTGTCGGTCTTCGTTTCGATGCGAACCAAAAGATTCT
>JACDAY010000071.1 GCA_013695195.1 Blastocatellia bacterium
AGAGCATTAGGCGCATAAGCTCCGGCAATCGCTCCGAGATAATTCACCCAGCCAGACACGACCTTGGATTTACCACGGCCAACCGCATTCATCGCCGTTTCTACAACTTCTTCGACAGTTTGTTGTCCCTTCACCTGCAGCGGCCGCTCGATATTCGAGGCGGTAAAAAAGTTGGTTTTGGTTGAACCCGGACAAAGTGCCATCACTTTTATACCGAATGGCCGGTTTTCCTCGGCTATGGCTTCCGTAAACGCAGTAACAAAAGCTTTTGTGGCTGCATATGTAGCCATAAAAGGAATCGGCTGAAAGCCCGCGGCTGATGAAACATTAATAATCGTACCGCATTTTCGCTCCCGCATTTTTTGCAGATAGCGGTGCGTCAGAGCAACAAGCGCGGATATATTCAAATCGATAATCTCAAGCTCTTTTTCAAGACCGAGTTTTGCAAAATCGCCCATCGAGCCGAAACCGGCGTTGTTTATGAGCCAGTCGATCTCCATCCCGTGCTGCTCGGTTTCCTTAAAAAGCCGCTCATCCGCCCCAAGATCTATCAAATCGACGGCGACATAGTGTGCCGTGATCTGATGTTTGGCCATCAATACATCACACAGCTTGCGCAGCTTTTCCTCGGAGCGGGCGACAAGAACGAGGTTATGTTTTTCCCCGGCCAGCCGCCGGGCAAAGCCTTCGCCGATACCTCCGGACGCACCTGTGATCAATGTTGCCTTCATAAATCCGATTCGAAAGTTTCGGCGGCGGTTGGGAAAAACGAATAGTAAACCGAAAAAATTGCTGCACTGATTATAGTCAAAGTTGCGATCAACCTGATAATGCCGGCGACGGTTTTTGTCGATGCAATCAAACCGGTTTCTGTCAAAAGATAATTCCAGTCGTGAAAGCTGCCCTCTGTGCCGGTAAAACCGCTTGTCAAAACGAGCTGCATCACAACCGCGTCCGCAGCGTATACCCATACGTTCAGGATACTCTGACCGACCCAGAAGAGAACCACTGCCGCCGAATAATACTTTTCCTGCCAGATGAAATAGCCGGCAAATACAAGAGGAAAAATGATTTGAAAAAGAGAACCACCGGCGATCATCATAAATTCGCCAAACGGCCGGAACAGCAGATGCCCGGTTTCATGAATGGGCAGATCGATAAAATCGAGAAAGCTGCCATGCATAGGAGCATACGCGATCCAGAGAAAGTAAATACTCAGCAGAATTGCAAAGATGAGTTTCGGATAATTTGGGTGCATTAAAAAGGCCTTTTGGATAATATGTCAGAAATCAAGGCGATCCGGTCAAAATCGGACTGAATTGATTCCAGAGTTTGTCTTGACTGGCTCATCGTTGTCTTTACACTCTGGTCGTAATGAAATGGCGATCCAGCTATTTGCACTGTCAACTCATAGTTAGACAAATATTGCGTCTTTCCAGTTCCGATACGAATTTTTCGGAATCCACAGCTTTTTCCTGCGGCGTGGCTCCACGCTCAAGTACATCACCGCGAGCCATCATCTGTGCAATGATCGAAGCCGGAAAAGCGGTCGTCCGCATCATCGAGCTCAAACCGGTTTGCTCGTCAAATTTATCGACAATGTCGTAACGCAGCTTCTTCTTTTCACCTTGGGTTTTTCCAATAAAATCGAGACGCACCAGCACATAATCAGGCCCGTCGGCCGGAAGATTTTGATGCAAAAGCTCGCCAAAAACCTTTCGCGGTGTAACTTTTACAAAATCTGCCGTGATTTCCCGGCTTGAGCAAAGACCGAGATCGATCATCGTCTTGAATTTTTCGCAGTGCCCGGCATAACGGATAGTTTTATAATCTAGCTCGCGGATTTTGCCGAGAAATGTTTCAGGCAGCGTGGATGTGCCTCCCGAGGTTTGAAATGCTTCCAGCGGTGGGAAGTCGTCAAAGATTAAATTCTCGATCTCGGTCATCGAATCGACTTCCTTGATCAGGCCCTCACGGATCACGCGCGCCTTTTCGACGTATTCATTTATCAAACCTTCCACAGAAAATACCAGCTGATAATCTAGCGGCGGCTGTGGATCCTGCGGCAAACCGCCGACACGAATATGGATCTCCTCGACCTCATCAAAATGTTTTGTTCCGTACATAGCAAGGATCGAAACCATGCCGGGCGCCAGGCCGCAATCAGGAATTATATTGATTCCGGCAGCTTTTGCCTGTTCATCCAAAGCAAGCTGCGCATCGACAACGTAATTATTTCCGCCGAGATCGCAAAAGTTCGCCCTCGATTCAATTGCGGCCTTTGAAAGCGATTCGTTATACCAGTAATTAACGCAGGAGATAACAGAATCATGGCCAAGCATTAATCTGATAACATCCTGATAATCAGCCGCATCTGTCTGTCGTGCATTAATTTTGGAAGTCCCGACGGCTTCGGCCACCTGTTCCGCCTTTTTTTTATCAAAGTCGGCGATGGTAACGGCTCTGACGTCCGGCGAATTATGCACGAGATCATATGCCGCACCGTGGCCCATCCGGCCGGCTCCTATGACTAAAATATTCATGTTATAAGAATAACAGGCAGAAGGAAAAGGCAGCTAAGAGGCCTTAAACCACAGTCAAGTTCCAACCGGCCATTACCAGTCATCCAATTCTTCCGGCTTTTCACCTGCGACGGTTTCACCCGCCAGTTCCCAGACATTTTTTCTCCAGAGCCTGATGGAATCGAGAAGGTTGAGCGCCACTTGCGGATGCGAAGCGTTTCGTTCCAGCCGGATGACCTGCGCCGTTACGGTTACCTCATCGTCCGACTTTTCGGTTACGGTGAGATTCACTTTGGCTCCGACGGACGGCAGCTTTCGCGGAAGGTAAACGAGCGTTCCGTTCGGCCCGACATTCTCTGTCAAGCCTTCTTCGGTGAACTCGGTGCCGTTTTCGTCTTTCCATCGGACGCGTATCGGAAATGAAACTGAATATCTGGAGCCTTGGCGGCGTTCCTGCATAGGATTATCCTCTGAACAGAGTGTTGGAAGTAAAACTAAAGACGTTTGAAATATACGCGAAAAGCGCCTTCCTAGTCTAGCAAAAAACAGGGCTGATTGACACTATAAAATATCACAAAAAACAGCAACGGCATATAGCATATAGGGTTGCGGTTTTTGCGTGGGTGGACAAACCCGTCGATTAGTGTTAATATCTTAAAATGTTTCAATCGCGATCGGTTGAAAACAGGCAGGATCCTCTGCCGATCCAATCTTCAATTCCAAGTTTTAGTTAGGAATAAGAACAAGGGGACGAGTAATCTCGGTACCTTTATTGCGCTTGTCATTGAAGATTTAAAAATAGGAGCTTTTGAAAATGAAAAAACTCGTTAGAGGAGGCGTTATTCTGTCTCTTATAAGCATGTTCGTAGTTATTATATACGCACAAAGCAAGACGGAAGTCGCTCTCCAAATACCGAACGATTCGCAACTTCAGTTTAATAATTCAGTTTTAGATTCAAAAATAGATATTTCCGAAAACAAAATAATAAAAGATAATAGAGACTACGACGATAAAAAGGTAGAAAAAATCGTATCGTCAAAAAGTACTTCCGGCGGTGCGAGCAGGGGAATGTTCACGGCAACCGCGTATTGTTTGAAAGGCAAAACAGCAATGGGACACGGTGTCCGCAAAGGGCTTATCGCAGCCGACCCTCGGGTTTTGCGGCTTGGAAGCCGTATCAATCTCAGTGGTACGCAATATAGCGGCACATATCTCGTTTCCGACACCGGCGGCAAGATCAAAGGAAAGAGACTTGATATATGGATGGCAAGCTGCTCGGAAGCCCGCCGCTTCGGAAGACGAAATGTCAGTGTAAGTTTTTTAGGAAAATAATTTCAATACAATTTAAATAAAAGCCGTTTCGAGTGATCGAAGCGGCTTTTTTGTTCGGTCGAGTTGATCAGTTGGGTATTGCACCTTTGCCGCCTACGTCCAGCAAAACAGGCTTCACTTTTACTGTACCAAACTCACGGTTCCCCTCAGTCCTACGCGCCGTCGAAAAATAAGTTAACATCGATAAGTGTTCAAAAAGCGCAGCATCAGGCTCGAACGCATCGACACCGGCGATTACACGCCAGATGAATACGCGCGTTTCCTTCACGAAATAGCTTTTATAAACAGGTATCTCGGTGACCGGCGGGCGCTGAGAAAAACTCTGCTACGCGAGATAAAAACGAAAAATATTCGCGAATTTTCCGTTTTGGATGTGGGCTGCGGCTCAGGCGAGCTTTTGCGTTACGTGGCAGAATTTGCACGGGGTTCGGGACGAACCGCCCGGCTCACGGGGATAGATCTGAACGAAATTTCGGCTTCGATCACGAGCTCCGTATCACATAATTTCCCGGAAATTTCTTCCGTCAGCGGCGACGCGTTCAAGCTGCCTTTTGCCGACGGCGAGTTTGATTACTCCATCTCATCGCTCTTCTTCCACCACCTCGCGGACGATCAAATTCCATTAGTTCTCAATGAAATGTCACGCGTCGCCAGCCGGGGAATTTTCGTCATTGACCTCCACCGGCATCCAATGGCTTACGTTCTCTACAA
>JACDAY010000080.1 GCA_013695195.1 Blastocatellia bacterium
ATATCCAACCTTCCGCAGGTCGGGCAGGCGACAACTGTTACGCCGCGTTTTCGCAATTCGAGTGATTTCAGGATTTCCCAGCCGACTCGGACTTCTTCGTGCGGCTCGGCGGCAAGACTCACCCGGATCGTATCGCCGATGCCGTCGTGAAGCAAAACTCCGAGACCGATCGCGGATTTAATAGTGCCGCCGAACGGCGTCCCCGCTTCGGTTACGCCGAGGTGGAGCGGGTAATCGACCTTCGCCGCCATCATGCGATAAGCTTCGACCATGCGATTTACATCCGAAGCTTTTAGGGAAATTATGATGTCGCTGAAGCCGAGGTCTTCCAGAATTTGAATGTGCCGCATTCCCGATTCGACCATCGCTTCAGGCGTCGCGGTGCCGTATTTTTTTAGCAGGTCTTTTTCGAGCGAGCCGCCATTTACGCCGATGCGGATCGGAACTTTTTGGGCTTCGGCGGCGCGGACGACTTCGCGAACGCGGTCGATATGTCCGATGTTGCCGGGATTGATGCGGAGCTTGTCGATGCCGGCATCAAGAGCTTTCAGAGCCAACTTATAGTGAAAATGAATATCGGCGACAAGCGGGACTTCGGTGCGTTTGCGGATTTCATTCATCGCGGCTGCAGCGTCGTCATCGGGAACGGCAATTCTAACGATCTCGCAGCCGGCAGTAACCATTTCTTCGATCTGACGAATCGTTCCGTCAACATCGGTCGTGTCGGTCTTAGTCATCGATTGCACGACGACAGGCGCGCCGCCGCCAATCTGAATATCGCGAACCATCACCGCTTTTGTGGCTCTTTTCATAAAATGTACGACTGGCTTTTGCCTGTCGAAAATCGGCAGACTAATAGTCTGCGTACGTTCAAAAGAATCGCGATATATCGAGGAACAATGTAAAGGCCATCAAAATCAGAATCACTGCAAGACCGGCAAGTTGTATCTTTTCCTTGATCGCCATCGAAAGCGTTTTCCCAAACCAAGACATAACTTTTTCAATGCCGAGCACCATAATTTGTCCGCCGTCGAGCAGGGGGATAGGCAAAAGGTTAAACACACCGAGATTCAAGCTTATTACGCCGAGAATCATTACCAATCCGGCAAAGCCAGCTTCCTGTACAACCTTCGAAATGATCTGCACTATGCCCACCGGGCCTGCAAGGCCGGCATCCTTTACCGACCGTTCGCCGGCAAACATTTGCCCGAAAACCTTGCCGGTTAGCCGCATAATTCGGAGATTTGAATCAACTGCATAGGCGGCTGCTCCTGCCAACCCTACATTTACCCGCGTCGTAATATTCGCGGTACCAAATCCGATGCCGATACGGTAAACACCGTCTTCCGCGAGTTTGGCCGCAGTCTGAATTTCGTTCCGCTCTCCATAGCGCTCGATAGTGATCCTTGCGGGCGCGTCTTTGTTTTCCTTTATCTGATTGCTGAGTTCCTGGCTGTTGCGGACGGTTTGTCCATTAAAGGCCAAAACGCGGTCGCCCTGCTGCAGGCCCGAAGCGGCTGCGGGTGAATCCGGTGCGATCGTTCCGACCTCGACCGGCTCAACGCCGGCGTCGGGAAGCAGGCCGATCTCGCCAAGAGCATTTCCGTCTATCTGCTGTTTTGAGGGTGTTACCGTCAGAGGAATCCGTTGACCGCCGCGATCGACGACAAGGGCAAGCTCCTTATCGGGGGAGATCATTGACTCATCCCTGATGCCCTCCCAAGTCGGGTTTTCGGCGCCGTTAAAGGATACGATCCGGTCGCCGACCATAATACCGGACTGGTCGGCAGCACCGCCGGCATTCACAACACCAACGACCGGGGCAGGCATAGACGGAATGCCGTAAATCATTGCCGCGCCGAACGGTATAGCCAATGCCAGCAGAATATTCATAAATGGCCCGCCAAGCATGACAAGAAATTTCTGCCACCGCGGGCGCAGTTCGTAAAGCTCTGATTCGGGAACGGGTTCGCCTTCGGATTCGCCGCCCTCTAGAGCAGCGGTCGCTTCGTCGCCATACAACTTAACGTAGGCGCCGAGGGGAATCGCGCTTATACGATAATCGGTGTGTCCGACCTTGAATCCCCAAATACGCGGCCCCAAACCGAAAAATGAATAAGCCTCGACCCGCATCCCAAAAAATTTGGCGACCATAAAATGGCCGAACTCATGGATATTGATGGCAATGCCGAGGACGAAAATTACCGCTAAAATGACTATTAAAATATCGGGCATAATAAATAAATCCTTCGCAAAAATACTGAAAATTTAGAACCAAAAATCAGCGCCTAAGTTGTAAAAAATGTAAAGCTTCCGAACATACCGGTGCAGCTACGGCAAAATATCGCCGACCTTGATCTTCGCTTTCGGTTTTGCGAGCGGCGAAACCGACCTGTCCTCACCGACAACAAAAATCTCGGTATAAATGAAACCCGCGTTTTTGTCCTTCACCGGGTGACGATAAACCTCAAGGCACCGCTCCCGCAGATTTAGGATCCAATATTCCCCAATGTTGTTTTCGGCATACAACTCCGCTTTTTCTTTTCGGTCGAATCGAAGCGTCGAATCCGAAATCTCAACTATCAGCGTGGCGGTTTTAGGATGCTCTATCGCAAAATCACGAACGGAGCCTTCGACAACGGCAATATCAGGTTCAGGTTCGTTGATTTTACCTAAACTAAGCGGCAGTTGGCTGTCAACGACAAAGCCTTTGCCAAAAACGCTGCCTAATAGTTCCACCAATAGCCTGACGGCTGTTGCATGTGCGGATTTCATCGGAGACATTTCAATGATTTCTCCTTTTACAAGCTCAACTCGCTTACCTTCGAAAAAACCGAATTCCGCCATTTTGCGATATTCGCTCGCCGTCCAGCGAAAGAGTTTCGGCTCGCCATTTTTCGCGGCAGGCTCGAAATCGATTCTGGGTTTGACTGGATCTCGCTCTAGCACCGGATTCATAAATCTCTCCATCAATTCGCCGAAGCAGACTTGGCTAGTTTTATTATAGCGCGCTTGCGTGCCCATGCATCGGCTTCGAGCACGATTTCGAGGCTCGCCGCCGAAACGGCAGCATGTTCGTTCATCACCGCCGAATTCACTTTCGGAATTTCACTTAGCCGAATCTTTCCATCCAGAAAAGCTTGAACTGCTACTTCATTGGCAGCGTTCAGCGCGGCAGGCATAGTGCCGCCGGTTTTTAATGCCCTGTAAGCCAATTCAAGGCATGGAAATCGGTTGCCGTCAGGTTCTTCGAAAGTCAATTGGCTAAGTTTTGTAAAATCAAGCGGTTCGAGACAATTCGCTTTACGTTCCGGATATGTCAACGCATATTGGATAGAGTGCTTCATATCCGTTACGCCGAGCTGCGCGATCACCGAGCCGTCCACCATTTCAACCATAGAATGCACGACCGACTGCGGGTGAACGACGACAGATATCTGATCCGCTTCAAATCCAAAAAGCCATTTCGCCTCGATGACTTCGAGCCCTTTATTCATCAAAGTCGCGGAATCAATGGTGATTTTATCGCCCATTTTCCAATTCGGATGATTTAAAGCATCTTCGCGCGTGGCGTTTTCGATTCCGTCCATAGTTTTGGTCCGAAATGGCCCGCCCGAGGCGGTTAGAATAAGACGTTTCACTTCTTTTCTTTTTTCGCCCCTCAAACATTGATGCAGAGCATTGTGTTCCGAATCGACCGGCAAAATCTCCGCGCCCGACCTCTCGGCTGCTTTCGTCATCAGCTCGCCGGCCATTACCAGCGTTTCCTTATTCGCGAGCGCAATGCGCTTTCCCGCTTCAATGGCCCGCAATGTCGGGACAAAACCGACCGCTCCGACTGTTGCAGATACCACGGTTCCAGCTTCGTCGTGCGTTGCAACCGCGATTAAACCCTTTTCGCCAATTTCGATCTGCGGGGAGATTACACCTCGTTTGTGAAGCTCGATCATCAGGTCTTCCGCGCTCAGTTCGTTTTCACAGGAAACAAGTTCAGGATTGAACCGTGCTATCTGTCCGGCGAATTTTTCCATATTTCGTCCCGCCGCGAGAGCGACAACACGAAATTCACTGAGATGTTCGATTACTTTTAGGGTATTACAACCGATGGACCCGGTTGAGCCAAGGATAGAGATGCCTTTCATATGCAGATACTACGGATAGATTAGCATAAATAATTGTTCAAAGAGTACCTGATCGAAACATATTTTGAAAGTCGGTAAAAACAAGTGAAATAATACATTTACAATTCTTTACATTTGAAAGTTCAACCAGGAAATTCGCGCAGCAGCGGTTTTGGAAAGCTCTTTGAGATAGCGCATATTTCTTCTATCGCGATTTGCGTTGATTTCCACACACGCAGCTCGTCTTTAAGGGCGCCGGCTTTGGCCGCTGCCTGGGCGATCTGCCCAAGTTCTATCTCCATGTACGGAAGCCGTCGGGATACATTTTCTCAGCCTTCCGCCATTCGCCTGTTTCGTTATAAGTACGGAACATTTCTTTTTCAACATCCTCGCGATTAAAATTCAAATTACCAAAGTCCATTGCGTTTATAGTTTGAAGATCCAGGCGCGATTTGTGCTAATCGGCCCGGCTTCCCGCGTACCGTTGCCGTAACCGCCGACGATCAAAGCTCGTCCGTCCGGCAAAAGTGTTACGCTCGCATAATGTATCGGCAAACCGAATTCACCATTTGTTCGAGTGAAACTTTTAGTCTGCGGGTCGAAAACTTCAGCACTTTCACTGCCTCCGCCAATAAACACTTTACCGTCTTTCAGAATGACGGTAGTCCCGTCAATTTTGAAACGAGCAAAATTCATCTCCCGAGTCGGCGAAAACCGACCGGTTTTAGGATCAAATATTTCGGCAGTTTTGTGTTGTCCGCGCCATTCGCGACTGTCCGAGCCGCCAAAAATTAACACGCTGCCGCCGTTCAATAAAATCGCATCATGTTTGTAACGCACGGCGGTCATGGCATTTTTCACTAAAGAAAAACTGTTGTTTTTCGGATCAAAAATTTCCGCGCTCGATAGTATTTGCCCGCGTGCGGTTTCGCCGCCCGCCAGGAAGATCTTGCCATCAGCCAATTTTGTCGCCGTGTGAGCTAGACGTGCATTTCGCATTTTGCCGGTGAGGGTGAACGTATTTGTTTTCGGGTCGAACACTTCAACATCGTCAAGATTTTTTTCTCCGTCAAAGCCGCCGGTAATCAGGACTTTGCCGTCATCCAAAAGTGTTTCCGTATGGGCAGAGCGGCGGCGGTTCAAATTCCCGACAGTTGTAAACTCACCCGTCTGCGGGTCAAAAATTTCCGCGCTCATTTCAGGAAAATCCGGATTGGACCAACCGCCTGCAATCAAAACCCGCCCGTCACGCAGCCGCGTTGCAGTATGGCTGACGCGCTTTTTCGTCATTTTGTTTTTGGATTGTGTGAACCTGTCGGTTTTAGGATCAAAAATTTCCGCGTCGTCGAAAAACACGCCGTTACGCTGCATCCCGCCCGCGATTAGAACTTTTCCGTCTTTTAGGAGAGTGGCAGTGTGTGAAGCACGCGCTTCACTCAACTTATCTATTTCGGAAATTTTGCCGTAAGTTTGTAAATGATTTACGGCGTCACCAGGTTTCCGTTGAGCAGAACAATTCGCAGTAAAACCAAGAAGAGTCATTAACACCGCAGCAGTAAAAATTTGATAACGCATAATATTTCGCCTCCATTTAGAAAACACCGCATGAGCGATCTTTGTTACAGTTTTCTATTTTATCATTCACTTTTGAGCCGCTATTCTTTCAGCCGCTTCTGTTACTTGAATATTTTCCCATTTTTCACCGCTCTGCATATTCTTCAGCGTGACTGTGTTTTCCGCGATTTCACTCTCACCGAGAATGCACACATAAGGAACATTGATTTGCGATGCATATTTCATCTGTTTGTCGTGCTTGTCGGCATCGGGATAGACAAGAACGCGGAGGCCATGCTGCCGTAGTTCGTTTGCCAAGCTCAGCGATTTGCTGATGGATTCTTCACTCCGTATCGTCACCATCACACCCACTGAGATCGCTGCGACCTCAGTGGGAAACATATTGCGCTCGTCCATCACGACCAGAATCCGCTCAAGCCCAAGCGAGAACCCACAGGCCGGAATTTGCTCCTTGCCGAACATCCCGATCAACCCATCATAACGCCCGCCGCCTGCCAGCGAGCCGGCCAGATCGGGAACATTCACTTCCATGATCGCGCCGGTGTAATAGGATAAGCCACGTGCGAGGCTCGGATCGATTGTGATCGGTGCATTCCCTGAAAATTGAATAATTTGCCCCACCTCCGTTAGCACCTCGCTGCTGACGATGTTGATAAGGTTGCTGACGATAGTCCGGTTAACGTCCTTTCCCGAATCCGTGATCACGCGGGTTTGTTCAAAAAGCTCCAATATTATTTGCGAGGCGGCCGCCTCGATACCGCGTTCCGCAAGCTCTTTTTTAACTCCGTCTTCACCGATCTTATCGAGTTTATCTATTGCTACCAGAGCATCGGAGTGTTTTTCCGGCGGAATGCCCGCTGTGACCAAAATATCCCGCAGAAGCTCGCGGTGATTGATACGAATCGTGAAATCCTTGAATCCCAACTTCGTCAAAATCTCGCTCACCGCCGAGATCAATTCCGCTTCGACAACCATCGAGCTTGAACCGATAGCATCGACATCGCATTGATAAAATTCGCGAAAGCGGCCGCGTGCGGGGCGGTCGGCGCGCCAAACGGGTTGGATTTGGTAGCGTTTGAAAAATTTCGGCAGCTCGTTGCGGTTATTTGCAACGACGCGGGCGAGCGGGACGGTCAGGTCGTAACGCAGGGCGAGATCTGATAAGTCGTGAGTCGTGAGGGGTGAGGCGTGAGCAGGAGTTTCCTGCTCTCGACTCTCGCCTCCCGACTCTCGACTCTCCCGCAGCTTTTCGCCGCGTTTGAGAATTTTGAAAATTAGCTGATTGCCTTCCTCGCCGTATTTGCCGGTCAGGGTTTCGATGTTTTCGACGGCTGGCGTTTCGAGCGGTTCGAAGCCGTAGCTTTCGTAGACTTCCTTGATGATGTCGATGACGTAATTACGTTTGCGGACATCGGCGGGGAGGAAATCGCGCATGCCGCGTGCCGGATTAGTATTTGTCATAAATTAGAAGAGAAAAGAATAGAACACGGGTTTGCACGGAAAAGGCACGGATTTACACGGATCAAATTTTAATCCTTGAAAATTTTGTCATTTCCGTGATCATCCGTGTTCCATTTCCTGAAAAATCGAAAATGCGCTCTAGATGAAACCACCCTGCAATTAAATTTCGATTTTACACGAGAAACACTAATTACTAAAAAAAGTGTAACCAACATAAAGAAGGTTATTGTCGATACCGGCGTTTTCGATGCCGCGGCCGGCGTTTGAGATATGATAATACTTATAACCGATTGTGACCGCCCGTTTTTCCCTTAATCTGAATTCCACTCCGGCGCCGATATCAAATGTGAAATTAAAACGCGTGCCGACAATGTTTGGCACGCGTTTAGCGAAATAAAGGAAGCCGCCGCTTGCGCCGGCAAAGGGCTGTATTTTTTTGCGCGGGCGAAAATTTATCTGCAACCCGACGGGCGCCGCGCCGAATGCATATCTCGTTGGCCGGACATTTCGAATGCTCGGCGGAATAGCCGGTAAAACTTCAATGTCGGGATAATTTAAAATCGCCGCAGGCACAATGTCTGCGGTATATTTTAAATTAAATGTATTGCTGATGTTAAACCTGCGGGCATACCTCAGGCCCAGTATCCCAAACCGTGCGTCCGGCGTGCGGCCCAGGGCTTGTATAGCGATCGTAGAATCCGGCGAGAATCCGCCCCAAACCGAAATCTCGTTCCTACCCGCTGTTTCAGTTTGAGCGCAGGTCATTACGGCGGCCGATATTACAAGCAATACGACCGAAATAAACTGGGTCTTCATAAGCACAGTTGTCATGCGCCCAAGGCTAATATAGGACAGCGCGGAATGGATTATACGCATTTATAAATATTTTTGAAAAAGAGTAATTTCTGTATAGAAAGATTAACATTACTATCAGGATTTTATTCGCCGACATTCTTTTTTTAGATTTGAAAGAAATGATTATCCGATCTGTAGTGCTCGACCAGCTTTGTATAATTTTGCCAAAAATGCGGCAGATCGCCCAATTCCGCCGAGGTCAGTTTGCGTTTTACTATTGCCGGGCTTCCCATTACGAGCGATTCCGCCGGTATCTCCGTATTCGGCGTGATCAGGCTCCCGGCCGCAACCAGTGAATTTTTCCCGATCCGAACCCCGTCCAAAACTATCGAACCGATGCCGATCAAACTGCCGGTTTCGATATAACAGCCGTGCAACGCTACGTGATGTCCCACAGTTACCTCGTCTTCGAGAACAGTCGGGTGAGTTTTCGAGCTGACGTGAATCACAGATAAATCCTGAATGTTCGTCCGCGAACCGATGCGTATGTAATTAACGTCGCCGCGAATGATCGAGCCGAACCAGACACTTGAATGTTCACCAATCTCGACATCGCCGATAATCACGGCGTTATCGGCAATGAACGCGGTTTCATGAATTTTAGGATGATTGTTTTGGAACGGCTTTATCATAGAAAAATTATTTTGCGCGGCCAAGTTTCGCGGATACGGCTTTGTAAACCTTTTCGAGCTCTTCGATACGGAGAAACTTTGCGGCGATAATAAAAGTAATCCCGCCGAGTCCAATTGGTATGAAGGCTTCAATAAGCCTGATCACAAAATCCTTTTGGGGAAAGTAAGCGGACAAAAAACGATAGCTCAGATAGCAAACAGCAGACAGGGCGGCTGACGCGATTGCGATTTTTATTAGAGCTATCAAAATTTCACGGCCGTTTAAGCCGTTTATACGCTTTCGCATTAAAACCGCTAATGCGATGAAATTTGCAATCGCAACTATAGAAGTTGCAAGAGCTACACCGACATGTCCGAATCCGTTCGGACGCTCCGGGCTTACGCCGACTGTCGAAAGAAATTTCATCAAGCCGAAACTTAAAGCGACGTGAACGATGATTGAAGCCAAACTCACATACATTGGTGTTTTTGCATCGTCCAACGCGTAAAAAGACGGTGAGAGCACCTTTATCGCGGCGTAACCGGCCAGGCCGACTGCGTAGGCCGTGAGAGCCCACGCCGTCATATTCGTATCGAAACGGTCGAATTCTCCGCGTTCGTATATCAAGCTTATTATCGGCTCGCCCAGCACTATCAGCCCGCAAGCTGACGGAATGGCCAAAAGAAAAACGAGCTTTATTGCACCGGAAAGCGTAGAACGAAACTTGTCGAAATTATTCTCCGAAGCCAGACGTGAAAGCGCCGGAATCGCGGCCGTGCCGATCGCCACGCCAAATACGCCGATCGGAAACTGCATCAACCGAAAGGCGTAACTCAGCCACGAGGCTCCGCCTTCTATTCCTGAGGCGACGACCGTGTCAACCAAAACCTTTACTTGAATAGCGGATGTGCCGATGATCGCCGGACCCATAAGGCGCATGATTCGCCGCACTCCTTCGTCGGCAAAGTTTAGCGAAAGCGAGAATCGAAAACCGACTTTCAAAAGCGAAGGAATTTGTATTAATAGCTGTGCCGCGCCTCCGATCAAAACACCTATGGACATTCCTATTATCGCCCATTGCGCCGATTCGCCCGGGATCAGATTTTTCTCATTTGAATATTCCCACCCGCCGCCGCTTAACCAAAACGCGAATCCGAGCCCGAAGATAATCGAAACAATATTGAAAGCCGTGGAAGCTGAAGCCGGAATTCCGAAACGCCCTTTTGTGTTCAAAACGCCCATTGCCAGCGCCGCCAGCGCGACAAGCAGGATAAACGGGAACATTATCTGCATCAGCGTCGTCGCAAGGGCAGCTTTTTCCGGCGGGTAATAATGATTCGGGTCGCCGAGATAGTTGTAGGTGATCGCGCTGACAATAAGAGGCGAAAGGATAATTCCTGCAATCGTGATAACGCTTAAAACGACTGCCAGCCCATTGAAAACCATGCTTGCCAGCCGCCATGCTTCAGCTTCATTTTTCTTTAATTGATAATCGGTAAATACCTTTACAAATGCCGCGGACAACGCGCCTTCCGCAAAAAGATCGCGAAGCAGGTTTGGAACGCGAAATCCGACGAGAAATGCATCGTATAAAAAACCAGCACCGAAATACTTTGCAAAAATCGTCTCGCGGATCAAGCCTAAAACACGTGAGAACATCACGGCGACCGAGACAATTCCTGCAGACCGCGCGACGCTTCGGTGTTTGACCGGCGCTTCCTGTGTAACTTCGTCAAACGAATCGGAAGGATCGGCTAATTGTTCAGGAGTTTCGGATACGGATTTGTTTTTCTCGATCATTGCTAGACGGACAGGTACTACGGGCTGTCAGCCCCGTAGTGACAGACTGACAGTCTGTCGTACCGTAGAAGTTTGCATTATCTCATCAAACAGGACAACCGGAAAAACAAAAAAAGGAAGCATTTTTTGATGCTTCCTTCGGATTATACATACCACTATGAAGAACAAACTAAAGTTTGAACTCAAAACACTTATTCACTTCCTGCGGGGCGCGAAGCGGGATAAGTAATTCTGGTTTTTGCGAGCCGGACATCAAGCGCAACAGGGCTGTAGGCCATCGGAGCTGCTCCGCCGAACTGTCCCTGGATCAGCGAGATATAATGGTTCTGAAAATTTCTAAACCTTGCAACGCTGCCTCGTTGATTGAATATTACAAAAAGGAACTTTCCGGCCCGCGTGTTTATTTCACCGGCGAGAGCACTTACGCCGCCGTCGGTCTGGCCGAGCGTTCCGGTTTTGCCGACGACGCTGCCCATCGAAAAATCCGTGTCAAAGCGGTTTTCGAGCGTTCCTTTATCCACTCCGGCGACGGGCATAATGTCAGCAAAAGTCATTTTATATCTCGCCAACTCGTGCCGAAGGGTTCGCAAAAGTTTCATCATAGCTTTCGGCGTAACGCGGTTGATGCCTAAACCGCTGGACGTTTGGATAGAAAATTCCATCGGCCCGACACCGGTATTCTGCTGCACGACCCTTGCAACTGCATAAGGGCCGCCGAGCATATCGCCAAGTCTTTCGGAGAGAAAATTGTTCGAATAGCACATCGTGGTCTTCACGATTTCGCGCATCGGCGCAGATTCGTGCGAGAAGAGAAGTTTTAGATTGCCCGGCATCGGCTGAACATAAACGCCGCCCGAAAAAGTTACACTCGGAACGCCCGCCAACCGATTGAGCTTGCCTGAGCTGACAAGATGATTCGACCATACGCGGTTTGCGGCCGCCGATCTTTTCGACGCATCCACCGAATCGAAAAGCGACTGGCTCGATCGCACGGGCGAGTTCGAATAGTTCATCGCGAAATTATCGGTTACGACCAGATCGCCTTTGATGATGCGGATTCCCATCCGGTTGAGCTCGGCCGCAACTGTAACAGCGTGTTCAAAACCGAACATCGGATCGCGCCCCGAAACATAAATGTTGCCGTGAATAGTCCCGGTCGCCTCTTCGTAACTGCCGTCGGTCCAGACATTCGTCGGAAACCGGTAATCCGGGCCAAAAGTTTTCAGGACAGCATACGCCGTCGCAATCTTCACGTTCGACGCCGGATTGTATGCGAAATTTGAACCGCTATCCACAACGACTTTGCCGTCTACCGATTCAACCAGGACGCCGGAATAACCTGGAATCACCGCCTCGGCCAGCACCGGAATCGAGGTTTTGATCTTATTTAAACTTACCGAGCCACCGGGCGTAACGTTTCCCGTTTTCGTTACCAGCGGAGTTGAAGAAAGCGCCGCCGGCGCCGGCTGTTTATAAACCTCTATGTCCTGCAGCAGCGGCTTCGTGCCGGACGGTGAGGCCGTTGTTTTCCCGCCTTCGGACTGCGCAAATCCCGAAAGACCGCACAATGAAATCAAAGCTGAGACACATAACCCTGCTACTTTTTTACTTGTAAAACTTTTCATTTATTTAACTAACTGTCGAGTTTCGAGGCGTGGAAGGGACCTCCTGATCGATAAGGAAGCTTTTCATAGTATACCACAAAAACTTCTTACTTTTTCATATTTCCGCGAAACATCCGATTATCCAAAATCTCAAAACCTGACATCCATTGCGATGAGTAAATCTTAAGTATAGATGCATAAAATTTAAGCACTGCTTATGGCAGCTATCTATTCTACTTATACAACAAAATCTTATAATTATAAAGGATTCTTTGTGGAGCAGCCCTCTGACCAAAAAAATTGACTTTGATTTCATTCTGCGGTAAACGTTAGGTAGAATTTATTACTACATACTAAACAATACTGCCAAATCTTATAAACTAGCTAGATATTGGTCTTTCGGAGGTTCTAATGAAAAGTAACAGGATTATTTGGGGAATAGTATCGTTGGTTGTTTTGATAACTATAGCCGTAACGACGGGAACGCTCGACGGACTTGGCCAGGAAAAATCCGGCTTATTGCCGAAAGCGACGCCTCCAACCGATGGCCCGGACTTTAGCAAGTACGGCATCACTGATTACGACGCCGTGGTGTCAGTTGCGGCGTCAGAATCGGAACGAAGAATGCGCAAAAGCCAACGCTACGACAGCCAGGGATGGGTGCAGAGGAATTCCCACCCTGAAACGGGGAAGATTGGCCGGTACACTGAAAGGGAGCCTCCACCGACGATACCGACCGAAGAGAGCGATCTTATTGTGACCGGTAGAATTGCGGGTGTAACGGCGCATCTTTCAAATGATAAGAGGGGTGTATATTCCGAATTTACAGTGAAAGTTGATCAAGTACCAAAGAACATTGTTCCGATTGATATCGAGAGAGGAAGCTTGATCACAGTTGACCGGGCCGGTGGAGTCGTCCGCTACCCGAACGGTCAGACGGTACTTTACTTAGATAGTGAGGATGGGCTGCCGGAAGTAGGTCGCGAGTACCTAATGTTCCTCACCAGTGACAAGAAGAGCGAAAACTACGCGATTCGGACTCTGTATGAGTTGCAGGAAACCCGTACAGTTCCATTGGATCACGGGCGTCGTATGGATGACATCAAGCGGATGGGCAAATCCGATTTCGTCAAGTCTGTCCGAGAGAAGTTGTCCCGGCCAGTCGTGGACGACGCACCAAGGAGAAACCATGAGGATCAAGAATAGCTAAGAGCTAACGCTCCAAATAACTCTTATTCTGATCTGACTGGTTGTTTTATTCATCCAGTGGTCAAATAAAACTGCCAAAGCGTAATTGCCAGCAAGCCGAATCATAAAAAGGACGCTGATATTTTCGGCGTTCTTTTTGTATTTGTATTTTTGAATATGTAGTCAGAAAATCATTGACACGGCACGCTCACGCTTCTAAAATTGAATTGCTTTAAATTTTGTGAAACGAAAACAAGAAACTGTAAAACTCGAAGCAATTAAGGCTGTTTATGCAGAGAGACGAACTGACATCCGCCGGCGTCTTGCGGAGTTTGAAAATATTTGGAAACGGGGAACGGACGCCGATCTTTGGGAAGAGATGGTTTTTTGTTTTTTTACCGGCGGGTGCTCGGCAAAGATGGGGCTTCGTTCGATAAATGCGGTTAGGCCGCTTTTGGAATGCGGCACACAAACGGAGTTGGCTGCAGCCCTGACGGGCGTTCACCGGTATCCGAATGCGAGATCGAGGTACGTCGTTGCTTCGCGGGATTTTCTTTCCAGGCACTGCAATATGAATCTGCGGGACAAGCTTCGGAGCTTTGACTGCCGGTTTGAGCGGCGGGATTGGCTGGTCAAGGAAAAAGGGATAAAGGGACTGGGTTATAAAGAGGCAAGCCACTTTTTACGTAACATCGGATTTTCGGGTTATGCCATTCTGGACAAGCATGTTTTAAGGTGTCTGGCCGAGTTGGGAATTATCGATGAGCCAAAGCCCCCAAATACACGTTCGAAGTATCTGAAGGTTGAAGAAAAATTGAAAAGCCTTTCAATTGCCGCCAATATAGATTTTGACGAACTGGATCTGGTTCTTTGGTCAATGAAGACTGGCGAGATCCTGAAATGATTTCACGCTGACAACATAAAGGGAAAGGAGTTTGATTATGAGACTTGATTATCTTAGGGCCGGCCCCGGGTGGTCACCTTTCCGTATAAAGTATTTAGCGTGCACTATTATTTTATTTTCTGTTACAGCAATATGTGCTCCGGATATTCAGCAAGTTAAATCCGACGATCCCCGCCGATCGCTGAAACAGGCTGAAAAGTTGATAAAAAAGGGCAGCCTGACCGAAGCTGAGAAGATTCTGCTCGATGTGGTCGCGGCAGCTCCTGATAATTCCACTGCTAAACTCCGCCTCGCATTCGTTTATCAAAAGCAAAGACGATTGCTGGACGCCTACGAAATAAGTTTCGCGATTGCGAAAGCCGAACCGAAAAATTCACAAGCTTTTGCCATCCTGGGTGCTACGCTGCTCAGTGCCGGAAAATTCGCAGAAGCAAGGACGTTCTTTCATAATTCGATAAAGCTCAACAAAAGAGAAGCGTTAGCCTGGGCTGGTTTAGGGCTGCTCGATTTTTACGAGAATCGTATTACTGAAAGCCTGCAAAATCTTCAGGAAGCCGTTTTTTATGATTCCAGCCAGCCCGATTATTTTTTTGCTCTTGCTCAGGTCTCGGCACGGTCGGACAAGTATACGGAAGCCGCCGAGGCTTATTACAGGTTTTTGAGCATTTCGCGTGATACCGACGACGAGCGGCGGGCACGCATCAAAAGTCTTATAAGTTTTCTCCGGTTTCTCGGACATAAGCAGACGCTCTATGTAACCCGTAATGGGGCGCAAACTGCAGTTCGGTTCAAGCTGACAGGAAACCGGCCGGTCATAGAAGTAAAGATCAACAGCAGCCGGGAAACTCTAAACTTTGTTCTCGATACGGGTTCGGGCATATCGGTAATTTCAGACAAAACTGCGAAAAGACTTAAAATAAATCCCGTTGCGAAGGGCGGATTTGCCACGGGAATAGGCGGCAACGGCAAATTCGATATCGTTTACGGTTTTCTGCGGCGAGTCGATATCGGTAAAGTGGAAATAGGAAATGTGCCGGTTTATATACGCAAGTTCCACAGCGACAATGATGATATTGACGGTTACATAGGTCTCTCACTGATCTCTAAGTTTCTGACTACCATAGACTACGGCAGTTTGACATTCACTTTGTCGGCTGCAAAGGCGCTCGACGGCGCAGTTGTTGCGGATCATAGCGTACTGCTCCCTCTCAGGTTAACATCGAGCGGCTTTTTGAGTGGTGAAGTGCTGCTTGAAGGCATCGATGCTCCGTTAAATTTTATTGTCGATACAGGTGCGAGCGTTTCAGTCATTTCAGATGAGGTTGCCAATAGGCAGGGCATCAGCCGGTTTGTCAAAAACGAGACGATGCGGGTGATCGGCGCGGCAGGCATTATCGACAATGTTCCGCAATTCCTGCTTCCGCGCGTGAGTTTCGGAACACATTCGAGAAAGAGTGTTACTGCTATTGCTCTGGATCTGGATATGGTTAACGAAATGTCCGGATTCGAACAGGCGGGAATTTTGGGTGGAAATTTCCTGCGAAATTATCGCGTAACCTTTGACTTTAAGAATTCAAAAGTTATTTTTGTTCCGATAAACCTGGAACAATAGTAAAAATTCCTGCCGCAATTCTTATGAAATTAAGCTTGTATTTGGAAACATCCGTGATCGGAGCGTATCTTGACAACGGTGATCCGCTTCGCCGTGATCTGACGATTCGCTGGTTTGAGCACGAGTTGTCCGAGTATCAGGTTTACAGCTCGATCCTGGTTCAGCGTGAGCTCGAACGTATTGACGAACCGCACCGCACAGGCTATCTCAAGATCGTGAAGCCGTTCGAGCGCCTGGAGCTTGCCGAAGAAGTAGCCATCTTGGCCGAAGGCTATATTTCGCGGGGAATTTTTCACCGAAAATTCATGGCCGACGCCGTTCATGTTGCTATAGCCTCGTTTCACAAGATCGATTATCTCGTAACCTGGAATTTCGGCCATCTCGCCAATGTCCGCAAACAGGCAAGAATTCGCCTTTTTAATACCGCCGCAGGATTTTACTCGCCTGTAATCGTTACCCCCGAGTTCCTCGTTCACAGTTAAGTGCAGCCGGTTTGATTGCCTTGACTATTAGCGGCCTACAATCCACGATTTACTAAAGCTATGTATCGACGCCCGAAATTTTTAGAAGTGCTGATCGAAATCCGCCAGGAAATGGCGCGTGAAGCCGATTACGACGTCGATTTTTTTTCGGAGATGGTTCGTTCCGGACAGTTGACGCGCCGCAAAAAGATGCACTCGCTGCCGGATACGCCGCTTGAACCGGACCTCGATGAAAGTCCGCGAAAAGGTGCGGTGTAAATTGCCGGGGTGGCAGCAGTTGTGCTAATTGTAACTCCTAAAACTCCTAAACAGGCTCCGCTTGCTACATCTCAGAAATTGCTTTAATATCCCAACCGGCAAACAAACTATTGCCTTTATTCATCCTTTTCAATGTACAGATATATCGTTTCCTGTTTGTTTATCGTTGCTATTATTGTAGCGGCAGGGTCGTATTTTTTCATTTCTTACTGGGTACATCGGTACGACGATCTGATTACGCGGCAGGCGAGAGTATATCGCCTGGACGAAAAGCTGGTTTGGAGCTTAATTTACGAGGAGTCTTATTTTCGGGCTTGGAAGATCGGCGCCGATGATGAGATCGGCCTTATGCAGGTAACGCCGCTTGTCGCACGTGATTGGGCCGGTGAGACCGGATTCAGAGAGTTTGAAAGGCAAACAGCTGATAATGTTGTCGAATTTTTGCGCGATCCCGAGCGGAATATACAGGTCGGCTCGTGGTATCTGGAAAAGATTCGTGAACGGTATCGCGGCCGCCCGGCGGAGACGGCAATGACGCTTGCCGCCTACAATGCGGGGCCGAGCCGTGTCGAAGAATGGACGAAAGACATTCAGCCGCAGCAGCTTTCCGAAGCCGATTTTATATCCCGAATCGGGATCGCTTCTACTAGGGCTTACGTTTCATCGATCTTGGAACGATATAGAGTTGAACAAGTAAAAAGGTAAAAGGCAAAAGATGAAAATCCTCTCCGCCGATTACGTCCTTCCGATCTCGTCCGCACCGATAAAAAGCGGCGCCGTTGCTATTGACGTGGGGAAAATTGTCTTCGTTGGTACGGCCTTAGAACTCGCCGATAGATTCCCAAAGGCCGCGGTTGAAAATTTCGGACAGGCGGCGATCATTCCGGGTCTTGTAAACTGTCATTCGCATCTCGAGATCACTTCGATGCGCGGACTGCTCGACGATGTGGAGCATGATTTTAGGGCGTGGCTTTTGAAGTTGAACGCGGCGCGATTGGAAATGTCGGAGGACGACATCAGGGCTTCGGCTATTGCCGGAGCGCTTGAGGGCGCCCGGGCCGGTGTAACTTGTTTCGGCGATGTAGGAAGATACGGTTGGGCAGGTCTGGAAGCTCTAAAAACCGTCGGCTTGCGAGGCGTTCTATTTCAGGAAACCGAATTTTCACCGGATAATGCAACAGCCGCCGACGATTTTGAAAAACTGAAGGAGAAGTATTTCGAGCTTAGGAAAGCGGCAGCCGATCTCGTAGAAGTCGGTATCTCGCCGCACTCGCCTTATAGTGTCAGTTCGAAGTTATTCGAAAAAATTGCCGGATTCGCAGTCGAATATGATATTAAGCTCGCCATTCATGCCGCCGAATCACTTGCCGAGCACAACCTGATTGCAAACGGGAAAGGGTTTTTTACCGAAATATATAAAAAATTCGGCCTAACGTGGGAATGTCCCGGTTGTTCTCCGATAGAGTTTTTACACCGCACCGGTGTGCTTGAAGCGAAACCGCTATTGATTCATTGTGTGGCCGTCTTGGAAAGTGATATCGATCTGATCGCGAAAAGCGGCTCCACCATTGCACACTGTCCGAAATCGAATGCGAAATTCGGCCACGGTTTCGCTCCGTTTGAAAAATTTCTGGATTCGGGAATCTCTGTCGGTTTGGGAAGCGATTCGGTTGCAAGCAATAACATCTGCGATATATTGGAAGAATCGCGCTTTGCCGCACTCGCCGCCAGAAATTTCCCAGGTCGCAAACGATTTATTTCGGCAAAAGAAACGATTGTAACGGCGACACTCGGCGGTGCAAAAACTCTCGGCCTGGATCACAAGATCGGAACGCTGGAATTGGGGAAGGATGCTGATATCGCCGTAATTTCCCTCGCAAACATCAGCCAGCAACCAATAAATGATATCTTTCCGACGCTGGTTTTCGCCTCGAATGCGAGAGATGTTGTGATGACGATGGTTGCGGGCGAAGAAATCTACCGTGATGAAAAGTCCGCCAGAATAGATGAAGAGGAATTAACGATCAAAATGCGAAAAATCGGCGAGGGCGCCATAAAATTCCCTCCGAATAATGTTGGAGCAAACGATTCAGTTTAGAACTCGCCCGCTGCTTTCAGTTCCCGAAGCAGGTCTTCCGGAGTCCATTCGTTGCCTTTGAAGATTTTTGTAACTTTGCCTTCGGGCGAGATAACGGCGGTAACGAGGGAGTGGTTGATCTGGGTTTTATCGTTTGGATCGACTTCGTATCGCAGGCCGAAAAAGTCGGCGACGCTTCGGACTTCCTTGTCGCTGCCGACGGCCAACTGCCACAAAGTAAAGTCAGCTTTCGAGTCTTTTCCAAGATAGCCCTGACCATATAATTTTAGTTTTTCGGGCGTGTCGCGCTCCGGGTCGAATGAAATACTTAAAAGACGGATTTTATTCATTGCGCCCGCGTCGCCGGCCAATTGGTTGGCGAGATCGCTGAAGTTCCTGGACATCTTGATGCAGAATTCGGGCAGCGGACATTCACGGTAAATAAATGTGAGCGCCAGGGCCTTGCCCCGATAATCCCTTATGGAAAAGCGTTTGCCATCCTGGTTTACGAGTTGGAAGTACGGGACCTGTTTCCCGATTTGAGCGAAGTTTTCGTTTATCGGAACGGCCGGTTGGTCAGGATTGGGAAGCGCGACAATGCCGATCTTTTCGAGCCAGTACGGGTCCTTTGCGGAACTGTCGACCACCAACTCGGCATGTATTTCCGAGCCAGGCGTCAGATCGTCCCAAATCCAGTCCTCGCGGATCGGAAAATCCATTGTCATCGGCTCCATGAAATCCGAAATCTTTTCATGCGCGATCTTTGCTTTCTTCTTTTCCTTATCGACAGACACTACCTTGCCTTTCAATGGATACCGTTTCACTTCAGCCGGGTTTGTCCCCGTTTCGGCCGTGCGGCAAGAGGAAAGTAAAATTATTAAACATAGAAATATATATCGCATAAAATCTGAATGGTTTCTGTTCTAACTGGCGAGCACTTGTTTATTCTTTCGTCTTTGATCTGTGTGTTTCTTCTTATTCTTGTTCCTCTTATTCTGTGGTAAAATCCAACCACAGATAAGAGGAACAAGGCGGAACAAAAACCGAACAAAAATTAAATCTCCAGTTGTTTATCTTACTTTTAAATTCTCATCATACAACATCTGATAAACGCGGTAGTTGGCCATTACTTTATAAACATAATCCTTCGTTTGCGAGAAGGCAATTTCGGGCACGTATCTGTCAGGCAGGTCGGAATGCGAACGTTTTAACCACCTGTTCATGTTGTCCTCACCGCCGTTGTAGCTCGCCGCAACCGCTTGCGGCTGGTTGGGAAACAGTTTGAATAGAGACGATGCATATTGTGAGCCGAACAGTATTGCCGTCGATGGGTTGTACAGATCGTCCTGGCGAAAATCCTCGCGACCGAGCTCGCCGGCTATCTTTTCAGCCGTCGCCGAAATAAACTGCATCAGCCCTCGAGCCGCCGCGTAGGATTTAACATCGGGACGAAAACGTGATTCCTGCCGCATAATCGCCAGCAAAAACCTGGAATCGATATTTCTGGGCGAAGCGTATTTTAAAAACAAATCCGGGTAAGGCGCCGGATAAAGCAATTCGAGCTGTTCCTTCGGGATCAAATCGATCTGGTAGTCCGCCGGGACCCCGCGCCAAAGCGGTTCAGCAAAAGCAATGGCACGGTCGGCCTTATCGCCGCGTTTATAGTGTACTGCCAGGGTGTAATCAAAGTCTTTTGACTGTGTGGATTGCAGATTTCCGGCTGACACTTCAAATTCCGGTGCCGCTTCGTCATAAAGGCCCAAAAAGAGAAGCTCGGCGGCTAAATGTCTGTGTATATTTTCAAACCTGACCGACCGCTTTTCGAGGGCGATTTCCCTGCGGCCCGGTTCCAGCAGCTTAAAACCGGGAATCTTTTTGTATGCAGATAGATTTGAATAAGCCTTTTTTAAATTTTCCAGCAATATTGTCCGGAGTTCCGGTGTTTCCGTCAGCCGCAGCGCAGCATGGGTATTAGTTCTTTGAACGTCAGGATCTTTTGATTGAAGTCCGGCGGTTAAAAAGTTCAGTTTTACATTAATGATCGGTTTGGCAACCTCATCATTTGCAAGCAGTTTCAAACGTTCGGTCGCCCGCCCGCCATAGTACTCGTTGCGGCCGTCCGGAATCGAAAGATATCTATCTATCGCCTCCTCGTACCGCTGCATTTGTTCGAGCACGAAACCATTCAGAAAAGCGATTTCTGATGCGTTCGCGCCGCCGGGAACACCGGCAACGGAATATGGATACGACTGAAGTTTTTCCAGGCCGGCCCGAGCTTTTGGCCAATCGTTCCTTGAGATATATATTCTTATCTCGGAAAACAAGGCGACGGCTTCGGGCGGTTTGCCTTTGAAAACTTCCTGCACTTTTACAGCCCATTTCTGAGCCTCGATCTCTTCGCCCTGGTCCCGCAGCACGTCGATTATATTAAGATAAGCCCGATCGACACGTTCGTCGTCAGGGTATTTTTCAATATATTTTTTATAACGGGCTGTCGCTTCATTGGATTTTGTTAAGCGCGAATAAGCCAAAGCCGCCTGAAGCAGTGCATCTTTTGAAACAGGATGATCGGGAAACTGTTCCACAACGCGCTCAAACCATCCAACCGCTTCGGTAAAATTTCCCGCCTGCCCATAGCCGCGCCCGATCTGGTAAATTGCGTCGGGAACGATGCCGCTAGCGGGATAATTATTAATGATTGCCGAGTAATGAAGGCGTGCTCCAGTGAAATCGCGGTTAAATTGATAGATATTCGCGCGGCGCAAATGCTCAAAGTCGCCAAGAGACAGAGCCGGTTTTCCAACATTGCCGGCTCCGGCATCCAAAATGTCCAAACCCTCAACCGCCGCGAGCGCAAAATCGTCGGGCTGTGCCGGATTCGCCATGCTTCCGAGTAATTGCGTAAAATTCTCTCGGGCGGCGGCCGTGTTTCCGGTACGGAAATAGGACTGTGCAACAAGCAAACGATTTTCGCGGAGGATCGGACTTTCCACAAGCCGACTGTTGGATGATCGTTGTGGCTGCGCAATGCCTGCGTCGAGCGCCTTTATGGCGAGATCATAGTTGCCGCTGTCAAACCAGCTTCGAGCAAGACGATTTTTTGCGGCATCGAACAGCAAACTATTAGGGCCGTTTAGCATCAGTTCCTGGAGATAAATCCGCTCCAGCATTAAATTGCCCGATGAGTGTGCAATCCGGGAAATATGCCACAGAGCATATTCCTTAAAAATAGAATTTCGCGCAGCGACACCTTGGTATCCGGCCATTGCCGCGGCAAAATCGCCATTTTTTTCGGAAAGCCTCGCCAACAGGTAATCGTAATTATTAAGCTGAAAAATAGCCAGTTCTTTTGTTTTTAGAATTCGAAGCTGCTCGATAGCGGTGGGATAATTTCTATCAAAGGCCGCAGCATGAATTGCGAAATGAACTTCCGCCGGGGTTTGAGCTAAAAGGGCCGTTGAAAATATAAATCCGAGCAATATAGCTGCAAACTTTCGCATCAATCGATTTTAACCTTATTAGAGAAAGAAAAAAAGAGAAGCTCAAAAAATGAACTTCTCATATAGGGGGAACATTTTGGGAGAATCTAGGAAATGCCGAAAATACTTTGTCTTACGGCAATGGAATTGAGCGGCACATCGGTTTCGGCACCGAAATTATACGTCCTGAATCGCGGCGATGAAGTTTCATAGATATACCATACGCCTTTACGAAACACAGCAAAATCTGTTGTGCCGTCACCATCGTAATCCCCGGGGACAGGCCGGGCGTCTGGAAATCCGAACTCAAACGGTTCCGTTTCGCCTGTTTCACTGTTGAGGACGAACCATGTCGAACCTCTGTAAACGCCGATGTCGGCCTTTCCATCACCGGTATAATCGGCGGGCAGAAGCAGATCGGTTCCGGCTATTCCGAAGTTTTCAACCCGCGTTTGATTCGTCTTGCTATAAAAAATATACCAGCGGTTCTCCGACGGCCGGAACAGTGCCGGATCGGATTTCGCATCGCCGTCATAATCGGCCTGCACGGGAATATCTCCGGTCAAGCCAAATCGGACAGACGACGCTTTGCTTTGATCGTAGCCGTTCGAAGAATGTAGAATGTGCCAGATTCCGCTGCCGGGACGCCAAACGGCGATGTCGGCGCGTTTATCTCCGTCGAAGTCCGCCGGAACGGGAACGTCCTGATACGATCTCGTCCGTTCATTCGACTTTGGCCGCCATTTAATAACGATCGTTTGATGATCACTGCTTCGCTGAATATACCAGACGCCGGTTCCGGCTTTCCAGATTCCGGCGTCGAGGGTGCCGTCGCCATCATAATCGGCGGGCACGAGAATATCGGTTGATGTTTGCCGCGTTGCTGCCGGGAAAGCAGCTTTTGCTGTGTGTGAATCAGAATGCAAAAAGCCCGTGCCTGGCCTGAACAAAGTGAGAACGGCTTCTTTTCCACGTATTTTTTCAGCGTTTGGAGGAGTTTGGCCGGCTGCTGAAATCAAAAGCATTACAAAAATGACCGGCAATTGGAACAAACCAATATCGAAGCGGAATATTCCGCCAAAGTCTTTCGCCGTTTTCTTGAGCAATTGTGTAAAAAACATTTTGTATTTATAAGACGATAACCAGGATAGGTTTTGCGTATCAGAAAAACTTTCTTCCAAACAAAACTGACAATTGGCCGATACTTCCTGTAAAATTTCTAGAAATCATTTATGACTGCACGAATTTTATCCGGTAAACCAATAGCCGATGCGATAAAAGCTGAGGTTGCCGGCGAGGTTGAACAGCTTGAACGGACGCACGGATTTCGGCCTTGTCTCACGGTTGTGCGTGTCGGTGAGGACGCGGCGTCGGCAGTTTACGTCGGCAAGAAGGTTAAGACATCTGAAGAATTGGGGATTATTTCCGAGCTTCGCCATCTTCCGGTTGACATATTGCATGGCGATTTGCTGGCAATTATAAAAGAATTGAACGGCCGCCCCGACGTCGATGGGATTTTGGTGCAGCTTCCTTTGCCTGATCAGATAAGAACGAGCGAAATTCTCGAAACGATCGATCCGGAGAAAGATGTTGACGGGTTTCATCCGGTAAATGCCGGGCGGCTCGCCCAGGGAGAGAAATCGCTCGTCCCTTGCACGCCGGCGGGCGTAATTGAGATGTTGAAACGTTCGGACATTGAGATAGCCGGTCAGCATGCGGTAATTGTCGGCCGCAGCAATATTGTCGGCAAGCCGATGGCGATGCTTCTTTTGCGGGAAAATGCTACGGTAACCATCTGTCATTCGCGCACAAAAAATCTCGCGGGTATAACACGGCAGGCTGATATTCTGGTGGCGGCGATCGGACGTCCGGGTTTTATCAGCGGTGAACATATCCGCGAAGGTGCCGTAGTGATCGATGTCGGGATCAACAATGTTTCCGATACGGATGTTGTCCGCGGGCTTTTTAAGGGTGAGGAATTGGGAAAGCGCCTAACGGCTATAGAAAAACGCGGATTCACGCTTGTCGGCGATGTAAATCCGAAAGAGGCAATGGAAAAAGCCGGCAGTTTTACGCCTGTGCCGGGCGGCGTCGGGCTGCTTACCGTTGCGATGCTGATGAGAAATACAGTCGACGCCGCCGTAAAAAGAAGAAAGCTTTAATCACAGAGACCCATAGGCAGACCTTTAAACTTTCTGATCTCGGCGTCTCCGTGTCTCTGCGGTAAGATTAAGGTATGAAATTTGAAGAATATCAAACAGCAGCGAGCCGGACGGCTTTGTATCCGAATCGCCTTAAAAATCTCGAATACCCAACGCTAGGCCTGACCGGCGAAGCGGGAGAGGTTGCCAACATCGTCAAAAAGATCCAACGCGATTTTGGCGGCGAAATTACATATGAAATCCGGCTGAAACTTAAGGACGAGCTGGGTGACGTGCTTTGGTATATTTCCGCATGCGCCGACGAACTGGGTTTGACACTTGAGCAAATCGCTGAATTTAATGTCGAAAAACTGGCAAAAAGACATAATCGATAATTGGAGCACGGGCATCCTGCCCGAATGAGTGAGCGAATCAAATTTAACCAGATCACCCGTTCTAACGAAATATTTCGCAGCTAGCGGCGATCCGGGCAGGATGCCCGCGCTCCGGCTATGTTAAAAATCGGATTGACAGGTTCTATTGCTGTAGGAAAATCGGTGGTGTGTGGAATCCTCGCCGAACTCGGGTGTCATTTAATTGACGCCGATGAAACCGCTCGCAAAGTTGTAGCAGCCGGAACTAAAGGTTTGCGAAAGATTGTCGGAAGCTTTGGAGAAGAGATTTTAATGCCTGACGGCGAACTCAACCGTTCAAGGCTCGGAGCAATTGTATTTGCCGATAAAGAAAAGCGACTCCTGCTGAACTCGATAGTGCATCCCCTAGTGATCGAGGACCAAAATCTGTGGCTTTTGCATTGGGAAACCGCAGATCCCGACGGCATCGCTGTCGTGGATGCCGCATTGATGATAGAATCCGGCAGTTACAAGCGGTTCGATGCGCTCGTTGTTGTCTGGTGCGAACCTGCGATACAATTGAAACGGTTGATGTTACGCGATAATTTAAGTAAAAAGGAAGCCCAAAATCGCATCGGTTCTCAAATGCCGCAAGACGAAAAAAAAAGATATGCGGATTTTCTGATCGATACATCTAAAAGTATTGAGGAAACACGCCGGCAAACAGTTGAAATCTACGAACGATTGGCACTTTTAGCCGATATGTAGTTTTTATCACAGAGTTACAAAGAAAAATAATGCCCAATGTATTAAAAACAAAGCCTTTAAGAAAGACAGGTATTTATCGCCCGTCTCAAACCCGGCATACGTTTTTCTCCGCATATATTTGCATTTGCGTCGTAATATTTCTTTCCGCATGTACTGAGCTCGAAAAGCCCAAAGGTGAAGCGTTTTTCGCCGAAACTGCACCTCCCGCAAAACAGGAGTTCAGATGGAGCAACGGGAAACTGCCCAAAAGTTTCGATCCTGCACGTGCTTCGGCTGCACCGGAAACAGATGTTGTCCGCGCACTTTTCGAAGGCCTCACAGAAACGGACCCGAAAACTTTGCAGGAAGCTCCCGGTGTTGCTGAAAAATGGTCGTCATCGGACAATTTTCGCACTTGGACGTTTTATCTCCGCCCTGAGGCCAAATGGTCGAACGGGACGCCGGTAACGGCTCAGGATTTCGTCCGCTCGTGGCAGCGTTTGGCGGAAATGGGTGAAAGAGCGGCGCACAACGATCTGCTCAATAACATTGTCGGATTTCCGTTGAAGCAGAGCGATGCACAGAGTTCGTCGGAAGATTCGGAGGATTTTCTGTTGAATTCCATAACAAATAAAAGCGTGCCGCTGCTGGATCAGGCGGGCGATACAGATGCCAATTCAAAAGCCGGACGTCCGCAAAAGCGAAATGCAGCAAATTCGAACTCCATTGAGCCGTTTCACCGGCCTGACACTGCAAATGATGAAAACAAGACAAAGCCCGGCTTTACCGCGGAAAACGAACGTGTTCTGAAAGTTATGCTTAAAAGCCCTGACAGGGATTTTCCGAAACTGATTGCGAATCCCATCTTCCGCCCCGTTTACGGCGTCGGCAGGGAATTTGAAACCAGTAAACTTGATAAGGCGGTCGTTACAAACGGTGCTTTTCGCCTCGTCGGGATAGGTAAGGAAGGAATTACTCTTGAACGGTCCGAAAACTATTGGAATCGCGAGAATGTGGCTCTTGAACTAGTGCGATTCGTACCGATGGAGACCGCTGAAGACGCCCTCAAAGCATACCAGGCAGGCGAACTCGATGCGGTAACGAATGCCGAATTCGCACCTTTGGTTGTTAAGCTTTTGTCGCCTTACGGGGACTTTCGCCGTACTACCCACAGTGCCCTAAATTTTTACGAAGTTAATTCGGACAAACCGCCTTTTTCAGACCGGCGCGTGCGGCAGGCATTGTCGAATGCTATCGAGCGGGAGCGGTTGACCGAAGGTGAGACGGAAGGATTAACAAGGCCGGCTTTGAGCTTTTTGCCGTTCGGCACTCGAACTAAACTTAAATTGTCGCAGGACAAGGAAAGGGCCCGTGAACTGCTGGACGAAGCGGGATTTCCGAGCGGCGAGAATTTTCCGGTCATCAAGCTTGTTGTAAACAGAAACGATACCCAACAGCGTATCGCGCGTTCAGTTGCCCGAATGTGGAAACAAAACCTAAACCTCGAAACTGAAATTTTAGTAAAAGATAATGCCGAACTGGAACTGGCAAGGAAAACCGGCGATTTCGACCTCATCCGGCGCGGAGTCGTGCTTCCGACTATCGACGAGACGGCAAGCTTTATGGCGATATTTAAATCTCCACACGAACCTGGTGAAGAGCCGGTTGAGGTAATTGATAGAACTCGAAGCGCACCTGACGGTCAAATGGCTGGCCCGCCGGATTCGAACTCCGCAATGAATGAAATCGAACCGCAAACCACCGGCGAGACGGCTTTTGAAGACAAAAGTAAGAATCTGGTTTTAACGGAAGAGGCGGCAATCCTTGATTTGCATGCGATCCCTCTGTATTTTCCGACGTCGCATTCGTTGGTGAAGCCTTATGTTTACGGTTTTGAGATGAACAGCCTGGACGCGCTGTCCCTCTCAAACGTCTTAATTGACAATAATTGGCAACCGAAAACGGCAAATGGCGAATCGTAAGTTGGCGCTTGAAAAGCGGCAAAGCCATACTCTCCTGCAGTCCGTTTCCGGGCTTTTTCAACGCCAGTATTTTAATAGGAGTTCCTATCATGTCAGTAACCTGCTCACGACAAATCCGTGTTGGTATCACAATTATCGCCTTATCTTCATTTTTGATCAGCTGCTCAACATCGGCAACCAGCCGTTATTATGGTAGGACAGAAGCGCCGAAGGAAAACGTTCTTCGTTACATATCGGGTTCGGAGCCGGAATCACTAGATCCGGGAATTCCCACCGGCCAGCCGGAAGCCAGGGTTTTGATGGCGCTCTATGACGGCCTCGTCGAATATCATCCGAAAACGATGGAGCCGATTCCGGGCATTGCCAAAAGCTGGGAAGTCGGCTCAGGCGGGTCGGAATACATTTTCCACCTGCGAAACGACGCCACATTTTCAAACGGCGACCCGATCACGGCGAAAGATTTCGTTTATACGTTTCGCCGCAATTTAAACCCGGAGCTTGCGGCTCTAAATGCTTATCTGTCGTACTATATTAAATATGCAGAGGCTTACAATGCAGGAAAACAATTCGTAAAAACCGCAGACGGCACGTTTTTATTAAAGAAGGATTTCGAGGCGCCGAATCCGGATGCGGCACCGGATACAGCAGAAGAAAAAGATAATTTTGGAGCGGACACGGAAACTCACAGGTTTCTTGACGCTCCTGAAAGGTTGACTGTTCCCGGCACTGAAAAAGAGCGAAATGCTCTTTTCGAAAAAGACGCAAAACTGAAGGCGGCGGTTGCGGGAAAAGAATTTGTACCGGTCAAGGCGGAAGATCTGGGTGTCGAAGCCATAGACGATCATACTTTTCGAATCAAATTGATCCAGCCTGCTCCGTTTTTCCTTGGGCTTTTGGGCCATCAATTTTTCCGCGTCATTCACCAGGGAACTATAGAAAAATTTGGGAGAGACTGGGTAAAAC
>JACDAY010000083.1 GCA_013695195.1 Blastocatellia bacterium
AATCAGATGTTTGGATGCTGCAAGCCGGAAAAGCTTTGGCTTCTACTGGACGTTTATTCAGCCTTTTAGCGGCTTGATAAGAATGGAAATGTTAAAGACGATCAAGCGAAAGGCCGAAGGGATGTGAAGGCTGGTATCATTTGATCAGGGTAAGAATATGCAAAATTTCTACAAATTGCCGTTGGTTCTCGATCCGCAGCCCGAAGGCGGATGGACGATAACTTGTCCGGTGTTGCCGGAATTGATCACTGAAGCGGATACGTGGGAAGAGATCGAGCCGAATGTGAGCGATGCTTTGCAGGCGGTGATCGAAATTTACGAGCATCTTAAAAAACCGCTGCCGTACGTTCTAAAACCGATAAATGGCGATGCTCTGCTTCTAACGGATACCATTGTCCATCTGGAGGCGGCGTGAGGTATCGAGAAGTCGAGAAAAAACTACGAAATCTCGGCTGTAACGAACTCCTGAGCAAAGGCGGATCACACCGGAAGTGGATCAATCCGCAAACAAACCGCGGCACTTCCGTACCGGATTGGGGAAGCAAAGACCTAAAGAACGGAACGCTTCGGACGGCGGTGAAACAGCTTGGGCTGGATTGGGAAGAGTTTACGGCGGCATAAGTCAGAACCGTGAGCGGTAGGGGACCGGGTTCCAGGTATCCAGGCGAGAAGGATGTTGAAACGCCCTTATAGCTGTCAGGTTGAGCGTGACCACGCCGTAAACGACATGGCTATATGCCGCGAAACGCGGGAAGGCTGTTGGAAAGGCTCATGAGCGGAGATCTCCAGATCGAGAATTTGGATATGAAGAAAAAAGGGAAAGGCTTTACCGAAGACATTGCTAAGTTTTTTGAAAATCCTTCTCGTGAGAGTCTGCGCGAAGTTCTGAAGAACAACTTTGGGGAATTTCCCAACATTGATTTTAAAGAAAACTTTTCTTCTGGGGCAAAGCTTGCCCGACATGTATTGGCAATTGCTAATTCTGGTGGCGGTTGTCTTGTATTCGGCGTTGCAGAAAAGCCGGACAAGTCTTTCGAACCTTCAGGCCTAGCCGACTTGAAAGACAAAGCAGACATTACGCGGAGTATTGAGAAGTTTCTTCCTTCGTCATTGTTGATTAATGAGGACATTGCGATTTTAGATTGTTCCTACGCGGAGGCCGAATATCCAACGCTTAAAGGAAAAAAATTTCAACTAATTGTGATCTAATCAGATCCGAAGCGTCTCCCTTTCGTTTCGGAATCTGGAAGTGGGAGCGATATTAGGGCAAATGCGATTTATGTTCGAAAGGGAACGGAAAGTCGAGAAGCCTCCAATGACGAACTGCAAAAGATAATAAATCGCCGTTTAGAGACCGGTTACTCGTCATCCAGCGAGATGGAATTGGTAGAGCATTTTGAACAATTGAGAGCATTGTATGGTGAGATAAAGCAAGCCCATGTACTCCCCAAGATTTTTGGGCAGGACGTTATGAAGCGAATTGCCGAGACTATGGGTGGATAATGAAGCAGGTCGACGTTGTTCCCATTCCGAATTATCCGAACGAGAGCGTTGAGGAGTTTATAGTTGCGCTAATTGAAAAAAAGAAAAGTAAAATTCGCATTTGCTCGATGTTAACGAACTATAAGAAGACCATTTTGGAAGTATAAATCTTATGAAAGAAGCAGTAATTGTATCGGCCGTGCGGACGGCTGTGGGAAAGGCGCCGAAGGGCACGTTGAAGAACACGCGGCCGGATGATCTCGGTGCGGCGGCGATCAGGGAAGCGGTGAAACGTGTTCCGAGTCTGGATGTAAATCAGATCGAGGACGTGATAATGGGCTGCGCGTTTCCGGAGGCGGAGCAGGGGATGAATGTAGCGAGGACGGCGATGATCGCGGCGGGTTTGCCGGTCGAGACTTCTGCGATGACGGTTAATCGTTATTGTTCGTCGGGTTTGCAGACTATCGCTATTGCGGCGGACCGGATCGCGACGGGCGGCGCGGATGTGATAGTCGCGGGCGGCTTGGAAACGATGTCGATGATACCGATGGGTGGAAACGTGGTGCGACCGAACCCGGCGATCGTCGATTCATATCCGGACTATTATCTGAACATGGGACTGACGGCGGAGAATCTCGCGAAAAAATACGAAATCACGCGCGAGCAGGCGGATGAGTTTTCGCTCAGGTCGCATCAGAAAGCGGCGTCGGCGATAAAAGAAGGCAGGTTTAAAGACGAGATCGTGCCCTTTATGGTTTTTGTTGATGAGCTCGACGAAAAAGGACGAGTCCGCCGGAAAGAAGTTGTTTTCGATACGGACGAAGGCCCGCGTTACGATGCTTCGCCCGCAGGTTTTGCGAAACTGAAGCCCGTGTTTCACGTCAACGGAACCGTAACGGCGGGAAACGCCTCGCAGATGTCCGACGGTGCCGCTGCGGTCGTGATAATGTCGGCGGAAAAAGCTGCCGAGATCGGTGCGAAACCGATGGCGCGGTTTGTTTCGTTCGCGACGGCCGGATGTTTGCCCGAAGAAATGGGCATCGGGCCCGTTTACGCAATACCTAAGGCTTTGAAACTTGCGGGGTTGACGCTCGATCAGATCGATGTTATCGAATTGAACGAAGCGTTTGCCGCGCAAGGTTTATCTGTAATGAAGCTGCTCGAAATGGATCCTGAAAAGGTCAATGTGAACGGCGGCGCGGTGGCTTTGGGGCATCCGCTGGGCTGCACAGGGGCGAAGCTGGCAGCAACATTATTGCAGGAATTGAAACGGCGAAATGCACGTTACGGAATGGTAACGATGTGCGTCGGCGGCGGAATGGGCGCAGCGGGGATTTTTGAAAGAAGTGAATGAGCAATGATTCAGTCATTCAAATATAAAGGCTGTGCGAATTGTTCGAGAAAGGCGGGTCGAATACATCTACGCGCAAAAAGCGAAAGAATCGCGGCTTGATGCGATGAGCGTTACTTGCAATCAAAATTATTTGAAATATCACCGGGTCGTAAACAAACAATCTCTTTGAAGTTTAGTAAAAAGCGTTTTGTACACAAATGAGATATATGAATTTCTTGTTTAAAAATTTGCCTAAAAGGAGATGAATTATGAAAATGCCGACGGCGACGGAGTTAGACGGGTTCATTAATAAACATATATCGGAAATTTGCGCCTGCAAATTTATAAAAGACAGCGACAACCATTGCGCTCATTTTGTCTGCCACACCACTGAATTAAAATTTGGCTTGACTTGTTTCGGAATGACGGGCAAAGGCGAACGAAGTATAAGTGCAAACATTCGTGTTCAGGAAGTTTTTCCGCAATGCCGGAGAGTCGGCAAATGGGCGGACAAACCCGCGGATTTGCGAAACGGATTTATATTCGTTACGCAAGCGGGCAACGTCAATCTGCGGAACAAGACAATAAGCAATGTGCCTCGAAAGCATATCGGAATTTTTATCGAACAAAATGTCTGGCAGTATAAAAATCGGTTCAGGCACGTTATCAAACAAACGCCGAAAGAGTTTAGCCAGCATTATGCGGGAACTGGTTACGAGATTTTTTACGGAGAATTTCCATTATGAAAAACGGTATTTTGAAGTTTTCCTTTATTGGAATCGTTTATCTTGTTTCATTTTCCGCCGTCTTTGGGCAGACGAAAAAAGCCGAAGCAAAAATATACGAGCCAACTGCGAAAGAAGCGGTTAAGCAGGTTTTCTTGAACAGCGACATTCTTTTGTCGGCCGGTAAAAATTGTGAAGGCGTGGGCATGTCAAAACGCGACCGAACAATTCTCGATTTTTTAAGCGGTGTTTTATCATTTCAAGCCGAGCCGAATACGAGCAGCTCAATCGAATTTTCTTTCAAGCAAGAAAAAGGAAAAAGAAACGATCTCGTCTGGGTTTGCGATTTACTTTTCAGAGGAGGCGATGCGGAAACGCCTTGGAGCAACGGCATTAGATTCAAGATGCGTAATTCGGACAGACGATTGATGCGCGAATCAATGATGTGTATTGGAACAGGTTGAAATTATTATTCAAAAAAAAAGCGATGGATAAGTTAGGCATGATTAATGTCATCCCTGCTTATGATCCTAATCCCTATTATTTTCTCGCTAATTTACAGAGCAATTATGGATGCACAAATGGAAAAAGAATATATGAAAGGCGGAGCGTTTCTAATCGAAGATCGAGGAACGGCCGAAATTTTTACACCCGAGGATTTCACCGAAGAGCAGAAGATGATCGGCGAGACGACAAGGGAATTTGTCGATAACGAAGTGCATCCGCAGCTTCCCGCGATGGAAAAGCATGATTGGGAAATAGCGCGGGAATTGGTGGCAAAAGGAGGCGAACTCGGGCTTTTGGGAGCTACTATTCCCGAGGAATACGGCGGCTTGGCACTCGATCAGGTTTCCGGTGCCGTGATTGCCGAAATGATGGGACGAGCCGGCGGATTTGGTACAACATTTGGCGCGCAAACGTCTATCGGCGTGCTGCCGATCCTTTATTTCGGCTCGCAGGAATTAAAACAGCAATGGATTCCGCCGATAATTGCGGGCGAAAAGGTTACGGCCTATTGTTTGTCCGAGGCGGGCTCCGGCTCGGACGCTTTGGGTGCAAAGACCAACGCGAAACTGAGCGAAGACGGCACATATTACACACTTAGCGGCGAGAAGATGTGGATATCGAATGGCGGTTTTGCCGACGTTTTCATAGTTTTCGCAAAGGTTGACGGCGAGAAGGAAAAGTTCTCGGCTTTTGTCGTCGAACGCAGCGATAACTGCCTTCCCGGTAACGAAGAGCACAAAATGGGGATCAAATCGTCCTCGACCACGCCGCTTATTTTGTCGGATGCAAAAGTTCCTGCCGGCAATTTGATCGGCAATGTCGGCGACGGAGCGAAAATAGCTTTTAATATTCTTAATGTAGGCAGATTTAAACTCGGCGCTTCCGTTACAGGCGGAGCAAAACTCGCTGTGCACGAGGCGATCCGATATGCAAACGAACGACATCAATTCAACAAACCTATCTCCAGCTTTGGCGCGATCAAGCACAAATTGGCCGAAATGGCGATCCGCACGTGGGTGGCGGAATCGATCACATACAGGACCGTAGGGATGATCGACGCTCTGATCGGCGACGGAGCGAGCGCAGAGAAGAAATTACAATCGATCGAGGAATATGCGGTGGAGAGCTCTATCAACAAAGTCGCGTGTTCCGAAGCTCTCGACTATGTTGTTGACGAGATGGTCCAGATCTACGGCGGTTATGGTTACTCGGCTGATTATCCGGCGGAAAAAGCTTATCGCGATTCGCGTATTAACCGCATTTTCGAAGGCACGAACGAGATCAACCGCCTGCTTATTCCCGGACAGCTGATGAAGCGTGCGATGAAGGGCAGGCTCGGACTCTTGCAGGCTGGAAAGGCATTGCAGGACGAGATACTGAATCCCCAAATGTCGTTCGATGAAGATGAAGGCTTGCTCGCAGCCGAAACCAAACTTGCCAAAAATGCCAAGAAAATTGCGCTGATGGTGATTGGAACCGCGGCGCAGAAATATATGATGGAACTGCAAAACCAGCAGGA
>JACDAY010000099.1 GCA_013695195.1 Blastocatellia bacterium
GACAGGTTGAAGCACGACCCTTCAACACGCCATATTCCCGTGCAGATCATATCCGTTATTGACGACATGATGCACGTTTTGAAGCTGGGCGCCTTCGGGCATATTACAAAGCCCGTGAGCCGGGAGACGCTTGTTGAAAGCATGAAAAACCTTAAGTCCTTCATAGAGCGCCCCGTCAAACGGCTGCTTTTGGTCGAGGATGATAAAACTTTAAGCAGCAGCATCACAGAATTGATCGGAGGAAATGACTTACAAATCACGGCGGTCGAGACTGGCGAGGAGGCTCTTAGCACTCTGCAGAACGAAAGCTTTGACTGTGCGATCGTCGATCTGATGCTTCCCGATATGGAATGGTCCGAGCTTATCGGCAAAATCAAGCAGAAATCCGGCTTCCCGGAGTTGCCGGTGATCGTCCACACAGGCAAAGATCTGACAAAACGCGAAACCGCACGGATAAAGAAGCTTGCCGAAACCATAATTATCAAGGACGCCGATTCAGTGGAAAGGCTCGTGGACGAGTCTGCATTGTTTCTGCACCGCGACGTAGCGGAGCTCACCGAATCGCAGATGAATATGATGAAGCGGGTAAATGTAACTGATCCGCGTCTGGAAGGCAGGAAAGTCCTCGTTGTCGATGATGATATACGTAACATCTTTGCATTGACAAGCGTGCTCGAACGCCAGAAGATGGAGGTAGTTTATGCTGAAAACGGTCGCGACGGCATCGAGATGTTAAAGAAAACCGGCGGGATTAACGGCGTCCTGATGGATATAATGATGCCGGAAATGGACGGTTTTCAGGCAATGAACGAGATTCGCCAGATCGCCAAATTTAAAGCGATCCCGATCATCGCCGTTACCGCCAAAGCTATGAAAGGCGACCGGCAAAAATGCATTGAAGCCGGGGCTTCGGACTATATTACAAAGCCCGTCGACGTCGAACAGCTGCTTTCGTTGCTGCGAATCTGGCTCGACAGGTAAGGAACGCCGCCCGTCCCGGCGGCTGAAATGTACAGCCGGCAAGATGCCGGCGTTGCGATAGTGGAGAATTGATGGAATCGGCCGTTAAAGCCAACATACTTCTTGTCGATGACAGGCCCGAAAATCTTCTGGCTATGGAAACCGTCCTGCAGGATCTCGGGCAGAATCTGGTACGTGCATCCTCGGCGCGCGAAGCGCTCCGGTTTCTTTTGCACGAAGACGTGGCCCTGATTTTGCTCGATGTTCAAATGCCGGGAGTCAACGGCTTTGAGCTGGCGGAATTGATTCGCGAAAGGGAACGCACGCAGCACACCCCAATAATTTTTGTCTCCGCTGTACACGACAACGAGCAGTATATTTTCAAGGGCTATTCACTCGGAGCAGTCGATTATCTAACCAAACCGGTCGATCCGGAAATCGTCAGATCCAAGGCCCGCTTTTTTATAAAGCTTTTCCGGCAGAATGAGCAGATCAAGCGACAGGCCGCATTACTTGAGGAATCGAACGCGAGGCTTGACAGTTTAAACATCGATCTGGAGATCCGCGTGGCGGAGCGCACGAAAGAGTTAAAGAGCGCCAACCTAGAACTGGAAAGGGAGATCGACGTCAGAATAAAGTCCGAGGCTCGCGAAAAAACCCTGCGTGAAATGGCGGAAGAGTCGAGCCGTTTAAAGGACGAGTTTTTGGCCACAGTCTCTCACGAACTGCGAACACCGCTTAACTCTATACTCGGCTGGGGCCAGATAATCCAGGACGGAAAGCTTTCGCCGGAAGAACAGAAAAATGCTCTCGAAACGATTCACCGCAACGCAAAATCACAAGCACAATTGATTGACGACCTGCTCGATACCTCGCGGCTGATCACGGGAAATCTTCGTCTTGACTTGTCCCTGACAGCTGTAATTCCAACAATTGAAAACGCAATCGAAGTCGTCCATCCCGCAGCCGACGCCAAATGCATTTCCATCTCCACCGAGTTCACATCCGACGTCGAATCGATAACCTGCGATCCGAACCGGCTGAAACAAATGATCTGGAATTTACTCACAAATGCCGTAAAATTCACCCCGAAAGACGGATGTGTCGATATCAAATACCAGCGAAGCGGCGATCTTGTTCAAATTGTAGTGAGCGATACCGGCCACGGCATCTCGGCGGAGTTCCTGCCGTTTGTTTTCGACCGTTTCAGGCAAGCGGACAGCTCCAGCACACGCTGCAGCGAAGGCGTCGGGCTCGGCCTTTCGATTGTCCGCCATCTGGCGGAGCTGCACGGCGGAAAAGCTTCAGTCTCGAGCGAAGGGCCAGGCACCGGCGCGGCCTTTACAATCTCGCTTCCATTGTCGCGGGTAGACAGCCCGACCACGGAGAAAGCTTATCCCGAATCGAACGGGAGTCGCCATGTCGACCCAAACAGGAAACTCGACGGAGTGCAAGTGCTGCTGATTGACGATGATAAGGATGCACGCGAAATGATGTCGTTCGCCCTGGAATTGTCCGGCGCAAAGGTCAATACATGTTCCTCGGTCCCCGAGGCTTTTGAGTTGATTGCAACAGTGCCGTTCGATGTGCTTCTTGCCGACATCAACATGCCCGGCGAGGACGGCTATTCATTTATCGGCAAATTGCGAAATCTCACGCTTGAAAATGGAGCAAACATCCCCGCCATCGCCCTCACCGCCATGGCCCGCCCTGAAGACCGCGAACGCGCACTCTCCGCCGGCTTCGAAGTCCACGTCTCCAAACCCGTCGATATCGACGAGCTGAGCGCCGCCATTATCGAGCTTGCAGCCAAGGAATTGCCTGTGGACGTATATCAGAAACTATAAACTGGAGCCCGATCAGTATCAGAAAAAGAGGCTTTCCCCTTACAGTTGAGCGTTTATGACAATCGAGGAACAACTTGCGTATTTGAAAAAAGGCGTTGTGGATATGATTCGCGAAAACGATTTGCGGAAAAAGCTCGAACGGTCGGCGAAGACCGGGAAGCCTTTGCGAGTGAAGCTGGGGGCTGATCCGACGGCGCCGGATATTCATATTGGGCATACTGTTGTTATTCGCAAGCTCAGGGCTTTTCAGGAATTGGGACATACGGTCATTTTTTTGATCGGGGATTTTACGGGGATGATCGGCGATCCGTCGGGGAAAAATGTTACGCGGCCGCCGCTTTCGCGGGAGCAAGTTGACGCCAATGCGGAGACTTATAAACAGCAGATATTTAAATTGCTCGATCCTAAAAAGACGGAAATCCGCTTTAATTCCGAATGGATGGATAAATTCACGGCCGCAGATTTTGTCAAGCTTACTTCAAAAACTACCGTCAAACAGATACTCGAACGCGACGATTTTGAAAAGCGTATGCGTGACGAAAAGCCGATCGGTTTGCACGAGCTGCTTTATCCGCTGGTGCAGGGCTACGATTCGGTCGCGCTCGAAGCGGATGTCGAGCTTGGCGGGACCGACCAGAAATTTAATCTGCTGTCGGGCCGCAATTTGCAGCGTGAATCGGGGCAGGAGCCACAGGTGATCATGACGACGCAGCTGCTCGAAGGCCTGGACGGCGTACAGAAAATGTCGAAATCGCTAAATAACTACATCGGCATTGACGAGCCGGCGAACGAGATGTTCGGCAAGATAATGTCCATCTCCGATGACCTGATGTGGCGTTATTACGAGCTTTTGACAGATGCGACCATCGACGATATCAACAGTCTTAAATTCAAATCCGAGTCCGAAGCCGAAAACCCGCGCGATCTTAAGGTGAACCTGGCAAAGCAGATCGTCAAGGACTTTCATTCATGGCAGGACGCGGATGACGCGGAAGAGGAATTTAACCGGCGTTTTGTAAAAAAGGAAGTTCCCGACGAGCTCGAGGTGCGCAAGCTGGCATCCCGCGTTTACAAGCTTTCCGAACTTGTCGCCGCTGCAAACCTCGCCGCTTCCAAGGGCGAGGCAAAGCGTCTGATCGAGCAGGGCGGCGTCAAAATTAACGGCGAAAAAGCGACGCTTTCTTCTGCTGAGATCGAGATAAAGGCCGGTGAATCAGTTTTGCTACAGGTTGGAAAACTTAAGTACCTAAAGATAATGGGCGTTTCGGAATGAGCGGCCATTGAACACCAAAGGTGCGAAGTAGTATAGCCTGCGGCAATCGCCGCAGGAAAGAGCCGGGTTAAATTAGAAGCCGCAAAGCGGCGGCGTAACCGTCGGCCGAATTTGATGTTTAACTTTGCACCGTTAGTGCTTCATCATCATTTATGTGTTTTTCCTGCGGGGTTGCCGCAGGCTGGATTACCGTCGCACCTTTGGTGCTCATTTGCCGCCAACCTCCGTTTTTGTATTTCTATTCCTCACGCGTTATAATCATTTTCCGATCATAGATGAAAACTGCTGCAGCAAAAAAGGCCAGGTTCTCGGAGCGTTTTAACACGCTGGCCGGTTCCGACACGCCGTTGCGAGCGCTCGCCGGCAACTTGTCAAAGGTGGCGAAATACGCCATTGACGAAGCAGGCAGCCTCTCGCTCGAACGCGTAACCATAGACCTTGAAAGGCTTCCGAAAAAGCTCGACGGCCTCAAGATCATTCACTTGTCCGACACGCACCACAGCCCTTTCACGGGCCTCGAACACATCGCGCGCGCGGTCAAGGTCGCTAACCGCCTGCGGCCGGACATGTTTATTCTGACGGGCGATTATGTCTCGCACGAGACCAGGTTTATCGGTCCGGTCGCGGAAGTGCTCGGTGAATTGAAATCGGAATTCGGCACATTCGCGTGTCTCGGCAATCACGATCACTGGACGGACGCCGATCTCGTTACCCGCCGTTTTCGTGATCAGAATATTACTGTCCTGATCAACGAAGGCTTTCGATTCGAGGCTCGCGGAGCTTCGTTTTGGCTCGCCGGCGTTGACGATCACATGGTCGGAAAAACCGATCTGCCGTCCGCACTTCGCGGCTCCTTCCCGGATGAAATGAAGCTTCTTCTCGCTCACAACCCTCTGATTTTCCGGCAGGCAGTCCGCGTCGGCGTCGATCTGACGTTAAGCGGTCACACGCACGGCGGCCAGATAAAGATACGCGGCGACGAAAAACGCCTGATCCGCCGCCGCAAGCTTTCAAGCGGCCTGCATCAAAGAAAAAATTCGCAAATATACATTACCCGCGGCATCGGAACAGTCGTTCTACCCGTCAGGTATCAATGCCCGCCGGAAATTTCATTTTTGGAATTGCGGAGCGCGGATTGAGGAGTGCAACCAGCTTATGCGTTGCGGAACGTCAGTGGCCGCGAATTATCGTGCGTCATGCCGGGCAAGATCAAAAGCGGATTTTATTTCCAAGATGGGTATTGTTGAAGAAGAAACTGAAGAGTCGGCTTTTTGGATCGAGATGTTGGTCGATACAAATTTAATGAAAGCGGATTTGCTTGACGAAGCCGAGCAGCTTACAAAAATATTTGTCTCCTCGATAAACACCGCGAGAAGCGGAACGCGATAACAATTCCGCACTCTGCATTCCGCATTCCGCAATGAACAGCATTCTGACGATCCCAAATCTGCTCACGTTCATGCGGATGGCCCTCATTCCCGTTTTCGCGAGCCTTTTGTATTACGGCTACAGCGGCTGGGCGTTGGTGGTTTTTATCGTCGCAGGGTTGTCTGACGGTATAGACGGTTTTTTGGCGAGGCGGTTGAACCAGGAATCGGAGCTCGGGACGATTATCGATCCTATTGCCGACAAACTTCTTATGACGACCGCGTTTATCATTCTCACGATGCCGAATGTCATGCAGCCGCTTCGTCATCTGCCGATCCCGTTTTGGGTAACCGCGGCGGTCATCGGGCGCGATGTTTTGATAATAACGATCGCCGGGGCGATCAATATAATGACCGGTTTTCGCGGTTTTAAACCCTCCTGGCTCGGCAAGCTGAGCACCTTAGTTCAAATCGTTGCGGTCGGATTAATATTGCTCGCCGCCGTTCTCGGCTACGGTTTTTATCTGCCGACCGTTTATACAATCGTCGCATTGCTCGCGTTCGTCTCCGGCGTTCATTACATTTTTCACGTCGCGAAATTGATGAAAAAAGAAGAGAGGGAAAGGGAGTAATTAATTCGATTTTATTGTTCGGCCCGTATTCATGTCAGAATCGGGAACGGTAGTGACCGGGTTCTTCGCTCGTCGAGTTGACTTGTTCTTCTTTTTTTAAGAAACCCGGTCGCTACCGCTAGAGGTTCTGACACGCTCCGCCAGCTCAATCGCCTTTCCATCAAAAATCTTCCTCACCTCATCCAACAGAGCGTCAAAATCTACCGGTTTTGCCAGGTGTTGTTGGAAGCCGGAAGCAAGCGCGAGCTGTCGATGTTCAGCCGAAGCATAAGCCGTCAGGGCGATTGCCGGAATTGCAATATTGCGGCTTTTTTTGGAATTGCGTAATTTAGAGAGAAATTGAAATCCGTCCA
>JACDAY010000119.1 GCA_013695195.1 Blastocatellia bacterium
GAATGGGCAGAAAGGCAGCCCGAGCCGCTTGCTGAATCTGCTGCTTATGAAGTTTTCGATAATTCTGTCGTGCCGCCTGCCTTTAAACGACGGATTCTGGAGAAATAGATGAAATGGCTTGTTGAAAAATCGAGATATCTCTCATATATAGCAATTACGGGTATGCTTTTTGGCGTTTTGGCGGCGCTTTACGTTGGCGTCGAGAAGACGGTGAAAGTAATTCAGATCGCCTTTCTGCATTACGAAAGCAGCAGCCCGACGTTGTACGTCTTATTCGATGCTCTCGACAGCTTTCTCGTCGCAATCGCCTTGCTCGTAATTGCCGTAAGTTTATACGAACTCTTTATCAGCGGGCTGGAAGTGCCGGATTGGATGCTCGTCAAGAGCCTCGATGAACTCAAAGCAAAGTTCGGGTCGGTGTTGATCCCGATCATGGCGGTAAAATTTGTTCAAAAGCTTCTGCAGTCGGAAAGTGCTCTCGAAACGCTGTATTATGGGATTGCCATCGCACTCGTGGCATTCGCTTTGACCGCATTCAACTATGTCGCCGACAAGGAAAAAGATGCCGAAATCGAGCGGCATCCCGAAGAGGAAGAAACGCGGGCCGAGGATTTGAAAAAGGGCTAGAATATGCAGAATTTCACGAGTGTTCCCTTCAAAACCGAAAGCGGCCTGTCGTCGATAAACGGCGTGGCCAAGTTTTCGGGCGCCGGGATCGTTCTCGAATTCGAGTCGAAGCTTTTCGGCCTGATATCAGACGGCGTAAAAGAAGTGCGTCTGGCATTGGCCGATATTCTCGATGTGAAGTTTCGTAAAGGTTTTTTCAAGTATGGAGCAAAGATCGAGATCAGAACAAAAACGTTTTCAAAACTCGCCGAATTACCGAATAAGGAAGGGAAATTCACATTAAAACTTGTCCCCGCTGATTTTCAAAGAGCTCAAGAAGCAGTTGCACAATTGCAAAAAGACTTAACCGGCCATCAGCAGGAACTTCCGCCCGCCCATACGCCTGTGAGCAGTTTGTTCGATGAAGATGCGTCAGAGGAAGGAACGAAGGAATTAGACAAAAATTAGCTCTTTATCTAAATGGCAGCAGCAAAAACAGAAACAAAGGCTTTAACAATGGTCGAGGCAATTCGGCAGGGTATTTGGGAAGAGATGACGGCGGATGAGAGCGTATTCGTCCTCGGCGAGGATGTCGGCGCTTACGGCGGAGCGTTTAAGCTGACCGAGGGTTTTATAGATCATTTTGGCGAGGAGCGGATGATCGATACGCCGATCTCGGAGGCGGCGATCGTCGGTGCGGCGTGCGGGGCGGCTTTGATGGGAATGAAGCCGGTCGCAGAATTTCAGTTTATCGATTTTATCTCGTGCGGGTTCGATATGCTGACGAATTACGCGGCAAAATCGCGTTATCGCGGGTGCGGCGGGATTCAGGCGGTGTTTCGCGGGCCGTGCGGCGGCGGTGTTCGCGGCGGGCCGTTCCATTCGCTCAATGCAGAGTCATTTTTTCTAAATACTGCAGGGCTTAAGATGGTCGAGCCTTCGACCGCGTACGATGCAAAAGGGTTAATAAAGGCTGCGATCCGTGATCCCGATCCGGTTTTGTTTTTCGAGCACAAAAAGCTCTATCGCCTTGCGCGCCTTCGCGAAGAATTGCCGGAGGACGATTATATAGTCGAGATCGGGAAGGCGCGAACGGCCCGGGAAGGCAATGACCTTTCTATAATCACATTCGGCGCGATGGTCTTGAATGCTATCGATGCGGCTGAAGAGTTGGAAAAGTCGGATGGGTTGAGAGTAGAAGTGATCGATCTGCGTTCGCTCGCGCCGCTGGACAAGGAAGCAATTCTGGCAACGGTAAAGAAAACAAACCGCGTGATGATTCTCCAAGAAGCGAGTCTGACGGGCGGCATCGGCGGCGAGCTTTCAGCGATCATAGCCGAAGAAGCGTTCGAATGGCTGGACGCTCCGGTAATTCGCGTCGCGTCGATCGATTCGCCCGTACCGTTCGCGCCGCAGATGGAAGATTACTATTTGCCGCAAGTTTCGGAAATTATGGATGCGGCGAGAAAACTTGCAGCATACTGATGAGAATTATTTTCAAAAAAATCATCCTTCACTCATAACTCTACGGGCGGCAAAATAACCGGACATTCCGTGAACACCACCGCCGGGCGGCGTTGATGCAGAGCAAATGTAAAGCCCCTTGGTCGGAGTTGAATAAAGCCGAGATGTCGGGCGCAGGAAAAGCTGACGGAAATCTTGCGAACCGCCGTTGATACAGCCGCCGAAGAGATTGGCATTGTGTAGTTCGAGCTCGGCGGGCGGCGATACTTTGCGCGCCAGAATGCAATCCCGAAAACCTGGAGCAAATCGTTCGATTTGATTTTCGATGCGCTCCGTCATATCAAAAGTCGAACCGTTAGGAACGTGGCAATATGCCCAAGCCGTATGCTTTCCCTCAGGTGCGCGGCTTGAATCGAACAAACTAGGCTGCGCCAAAAGTACAAACGGCCGGTCGGCGTATTTGCCCTTCTGCGTGTCGCTTTCGGAAGCAAAAATTTCCGCGAAAGAACCGCCGAGATGAACCGTTCCCGCACGGGTGCACTCGGCCGATTTCCACGGAATCTGACTATTCAACGCCCAATCAATTTTGTACGCAGCGGCGCCATAGCGATAGCGCTCGAGTTTGCGCCTGTAATTTGCAGGCAAGCGGTGTCCGGCAATCTTCAGTAATCCTCGCGGAGACAAGTCGCAAAGCACGGCGCGTTTTGATGTCAGCAATTCGTCGATTGATTCAACTCGTGAATCGGTAACAATCTCGCCGCCCAGTGAACGAAGGTAAGAACCGAGTGCGTCGGCGATTTTTTGCGAACCGCCGCGCGGAATCGGCCAACCGACTGCGTGCCCGGCGACCGCGAGAACGATCCCGAACGAAGCAGTAAAGGCCTGGTCGAGCGAAAGCATCGAGTGGGCCGCAATTCCGGCAAAAAAGGCGCGGGCGCGTTCACCTTCAAAACTGCTTTTTGCCAGACCGATAGCCGAGCGAAACGCTTTTAGGCCGAAACGTGTAAACGTCAAAGGATGTTTCGGAAAACGAAGCGGACCAAGCAAATCGGCAAAGAGATTTTCCCAATCGTCAACGAGAGGCTTGAATAGTTTACGATACGCAACGGCATCGCGTCCGAGCGTTTCACCGGTTTTGTCGATTGACCTCTCCAGCAGAACGGCCGTTCCGTCATCAAAGGGATGCGCGAGCGGGGCGGGCGGCTGTATCCACTCCAGACCGTGAGCCTCGAGCGGCAACGTGCGAAAAAAAGGCGATGCAACGGCGAGCGGATGAACCGCCGAGCAGATGTCGTGCAAAAAACCAGGCAGTGTCAATTCGCCCGAACGAGTGCCGCCGCCGATGGTCTTCTCGGCCTCAATTATCTGAACGGTATATCCGCAATGCGCCAATTCTATTGCTGCGGCAAGTCCGTTCGGGCCTGAACCGATGACTGTTGCTTGCTGAAAGCGCGAGCCGCTCATATTAAGCTTGCTCTAAACAGCAGTAGTGCGCGTTTCTCTCCAACCGGCGGCGCGCAGAGCCTCGCCAGCCGTCCAGATCGCCGCTCCGAGCGATAACAAATCTTTTAATAAAAACTGCCCCGGCATTGGCGATGGGAAAGGAAACCCGTAACCCGGCTGCCACACGCCAGGCGTTGTCAAAACAAAGGTTAGGGTTATGAGAAACGTGATCGCCGCTCCCACGCTCCCGACAGCCGAAACGAGCGGTGCGAACGGCCGCGTTGCAATGAGCAAGCCTAAAATAATTTCGACAGTGCCTATCAGCATCGAAACTCCCTGCACGCTCATTACGCCGAGCATCCACGACATCAGAGGCGAATTGGCGACCAACCCCTGAATGCCTTCCGCCTCGTAAGCTGTGAATTTCAACGCGCCGACCCAAAGTAAAATAATTACCAGTCCATAGCGAATGATGTTAGCGCCGATATTTTCGAGCGTGTAACCCCAGCCGGTTGTATCGCCGCTGTTCATATTTTCCATTCTCGTTGCCATTTTTGTTTTCTCCCAGAATTAATTCCGCCCAGTTCACGGTTTTACGCCCATTTTGTCTGCCATGCTTTTAATCATATCCAGATGCATTTTCAAAGTGGGAAGCGTTTTTGCGGCAAACGCCTTCACATCCGCGTCGGCAGCCGTTTTAGAAACATTTTCAAAAGCCGCGACATCTTTTTCATGGGCTGCGACCATCGCTTTCACGTATTCCATGTCAAAATCCGCGCCGCTCGCCTTCGATAATTTATCCATCAGCTCTTTATGCGTTGGTAAAACACCCGTTGGGAGCGTAACCTTTTTTTGCGCCGCCAACAGTTTCAGTTCTTCATTCGCCTTCGAGTGATCCGTAGCCATTAACTGTCCGAACGTTTTAACTGCCGGGCTTTGCGCTTTTTGTGCTGCGAGATTGCCGAGCTCCACTTCCGCCATTCCGCCCGGAGCTGCATCGTTCATAAAAGCGAGGTCCCCTCCGGTAACAACGGTATCGCCTTTATCGCTTGCTGGTTTTGCCGGTTCGGTCTTTACCAGCGGTTCGCTGTTGGCCGTTCCTTTATTGCCGGGTGATTCGCCGCAAGCCGTACCCAGCGCAGTGAAGATTCCGACTGAAAAAAATAAAGAAATTATTTTTATTCGTTTACTCATTAGTTTTCTCCCGGTGCTCTCTGTAATCTTCTACGTAAAAAAGCCACAAATAATCGTCCGGCTGCTTCGCTTATCTTTTACTTCTGAAAAGATTTAAAGTCAAGAATGTAATTTTCACTTTGCGTTCACGCGGGTGGCATATTCGGCATGCGCGGATCAATCGGCTCCACCTGTGCCGCGTTGACGCCCGTCGAATCTTCTGCTTCCGAACTGCTGTTTGGACGGGCTTCGCTCGCTTTTTCCTGCGTCTAGCTCAATCGCAAATTTAATTAAACGCGCGTACTTCGTACAATTCTCAGGGATTTTTTTGCCCTGAAATGCAGCTGTGATTTTTGCGCGGCTTAACTCGCGCCAGCGGTCCTACGCATCGCAGTCGGATTTTTTATCTCATTTTCCTCTAACGGTCGTCTAAACTGCGTAGAAACGCCACGATGTATGCCCGCTCCCTTGTATCGGATACATAGAACGGATGCGGCGCGGTTGCTCCGCGGCTCGGATCAAACAAATTATCCAGGCTCGGCACGGAATTATCGTGCAGAAATACCGGTTTGCGCGCCAGATCAAACAGCAACGGCAGTGCAATGCCGCGAATTTCTCCGCGAATGCTGGCGTTGAATATCGCCATTTTGTCGTCAAAGAAGCTGCGCGGCGTGTCCAACACGGGATTGAGCGGCGGCATCCTTTGGGCCAAAGTTACGGGATTGTCGCCCGGAAAAATCGTCTTCATCGGCAGTATTACCGCCGGGACGGGCTTACTCTGGTCAACATTGTGGCAAGTCGTACATCCGATGCTGCGAAATAGATCGCGCCCTCGGTTGATTGCCTGACGATCGCCTTTCACGCCTCTCGGTGCTCTCAACTTGAAAGCGTAAGCGTTCATATCAAGCAGTTTGGCGTTGTCCACTCGAATCCCAAGCGGAGCGTCTTCGCTGCCGGGCTGCGGGTGCGCGGCGGCTCTTACAAACGGATAGCCGGTTACGCCGGTTTCCTTTAGAATCTTGATGTAATCATCCACGATTTCCTCGCCCGCAGCGCCGCCGAGTTTTTTCATAAGCGCTCGTCCGCCTGGCGTGGTGATGGTCGTCTGGTCGAAAAGTGCGGTATAAACCAGATTGCTAAAGTTATCAACGCGGGCGATCGTACCTTCGCTGCCAAACGGGGCGGC
>JACDAY010000133.1 GCA_013695195.1 Blastocatellia bacterium
TTTTTAATGATGGTACGAAAGTGGTGCACTTCCCTTTCTCGCGCCGAGACGGCGTTCCGAAATACGAGAAAATTAAATCCATCACCTATCACAAGATGCCTTATAATCTTCCGCATGGATTCAGAAAATCGTGGACATCCGGTTATGGGTTCACGTCAATTCTCAATCCGGTGATTTACTTCCTGGAAAACCTGTTCCCAAAAGTAACCAAGCTTGTAATCTCCTCAGAGCTTTCAACTGGGATTAAGGGGGACACTGCCACGTTCCACCGCTCCGATATTGAAGCAGCTTACAACTATCTCAACCCGTTATCGCTGCAGTACAGGAGTGATGTGAAATTCGCGGTCAAGCAAATCTTTTCAGGATGGTTCCCGAAGAAGGTCAAGGATGCTCGTAGAAAATATTCGGCTGGGCATTTGAGTCGAATCATTAACGAGCATGAAGGTATAGCCGATTCCCTTTCCCCATCTGACACCAAAGCGGTACTGGACCTTATATCAACGTTCAGTGACGAAGACGTAGAAATCAGGCGCAAGCAGCTGGTCTCGGCCAAGGAAACTATCGATGTAGTCTACATCGAAACGATTTTACAAGAATTTGAAAGTTTGATTGGTCAGCGCACCGACACGGACACGTTGGAAGAAAAATGGCACGAATTCTTCCGCGAGAACAGCTGGATTTTCAGCCAATTGTTTGCTTTCCCGATGGTGCTTTTCGAGGACAAAGCATATGTTGGCGGGAAGACAATCTCGGACGCCGGCGGTAAAGTCGCAGACTTCATTTACAAGAACGATTTTTCCGAGAATGTGGCGATTATCGAAATCAAAACTCACAAGAAGCTACTTATGGACAGCCGATCATATCGAGGCAAAGATGTATTCGCAATTTCGAAAGAACTCAGCGGTTCGATTAATCAAGTTCTCGACCAGAGAGATAATTTGCAGAAAGAATTTCACAGTTTGAGTTCGGGCGGTTCCAGATTCAAATCGTTCAACTCAAAATGCTTTGTCTTGATAGGATCGATCTCTGCACTATCGAGCGAACAACTGAGATCGTTCGAGCTATTCAGAAACAGCAATAAGGACGTAGAGATCGTTACATTTGATGAATTACTGCAAAAGATCAAGGCAATGATTTCTATCTTTAAACCGCAACGATAATTTTTACCCTTTTACATCACCGAATGCTAGTCGTCTGATCCGCCCATAAATCATTTATAACATTATAAAGTTCTGCATCAGCGGAATAAGCAAGATATTGGCCGTTTTCTCTGACTTATCTTGGTTTCTTGATGACTTGAACTACCTTTCCGCAAACAAAATAACTCTTTTCTTCGGGATGAATGTAAATTGGAGGGAAATTTTGTGTTGATTCTGATACCAGTACTATCTGCTTATTTTCAGTATCCATTATGAACTTCTTGATGTTGCATAAGCCATCGATTACCGAAACAACATAATCATTGTTATTTGGGTCTTTAAGCACTGAATCTATGATTGCATAATCACCATCTTCAAGTGAGTTTCCATCGATATTTGCGCGATTCATGGAGTTTCCCACCGCGCGCAAAGCAAACAAGTCGGCCTTCTTACGCAAAAGCTTCTGGGACACTCTCAAATAGCCCTCAATATTTTCTTCTGCATAGATCGTCTCTGGACCACAGTCTGCAAACCCCAGAATCGGAATCGAGACTATTCCGCTCTCCGATGCCGTTTTCTTGATCGAAGTGCCTTCAGCATTAGAGAGGATCATGCCACCTCGCTCCAACATCTCAAGGTGATACTTCACCTTTTGCGGATGGCTTTCGCCAATGAGCCTACCTATCTCTCGATAGCTCAGCTTTCCGAGATTAGTGGTCGCGGCCAACTTAAGTAGTTTTTCCTGTACAGGATGCATAACTTTACTATACCGAATTCTAAGCGGCCTGTCAATTTTTGACGGCTTTTGACAATCTCTTGACAGACCTCGTTTCATTATGCTACTTTTAGGTTAGCCAACGCCGGAAAGCCTAAGGCAATCCTGGCTCAATCATTAACAAGAAATAAAATGGCACAATACAGAATTATTTGCACTAATCAACAGCCGAGCGGCGTCCCCAACGACCGCGCTCACATCGTGGGCGTAGGCACGGGACCAACTTCAGCACAATACACTAGCTATTGGACATTGCAGCAGGTCTTAAATGCGATGGATCAGGGCGACACGTTTTACACCTACGGAGAAAACTCTAGAAAGTCGGCCTGGGTTCATAAATACGTCTGTCCCAACTGCACTAGAACACACATTCGCTCCGCACCGGATGCGGTCCGCGATAATAATCTAGACAATTTATCGACCTGTAAAATAAACTAAGGGAAAGGAGAAAAAACAATGGCAAAATACAATCGCAACGCCGGCAAGCCCTGGAATTCATCCGAAGTTTCTAAGCTACAAGACCTCGCCAAAGAGAACACCCCAACGCGAGTGATTGGGTTAAAACTTGGCCGCACCCCAGGAGCTGTTAGTAATAAGGCTTCTGAGGAGAATATCAGTTTGAAGCCCACCAACCAGTCACCATATAACAGAAAGAAATAGTATGGCGAGGGTTAAAATCGAAGACATCATTGATTATTTAGATTCCGACTTCAAGAAGGCACTAGCCCGCGCAGTCTCGCAAGAGTTGCCAGGAGCATCTTTCAATGAGGGTCAGCTCTTCAGGACATTTAAGCGACGACTAGCTGCGCGATGTTCTGTGTGGGAGACAGTTCCTGACCGATACGTTGAAGTCAGTGATCGTTAATCAACTTCCGAAAACTTCCATCAAAGTTGCGAATTCGGAATCTCCTTCCACCTTAAGTTGCTAACCCCAAATCCTGATCCCTCCTCACTTTCAACTCTACGGGGTTCTCCGGATTGTTTGTTAACTCTTCAAGGATCTTTCGGAAAAATGCAGAAACAGTTCGAAACCCTGCTCGGTCTGGGCAGCCAGACGGTACGGCCTCGCGGTCGGCTACGATTTGAAAGGGCATTTTCAGCTTAATTGAGACGTTTTTCCCATCCGATGTGACGTTCGAAACTAGGATTTTGAGCAAATCCCGTCGAT